>USMR01000041.1 GCA_900555815.1 uncultured Collinsella sp. | reverse complement strand
GGGCCACATGGGTATGGGCATGTGCCTGTTTGATCGACATACTTAATGCCGACAGCCCCTGTGCAAAGGAGGACGTTTCCATGGACGAGATGTTTGCCATTAAATGTCAAAACTGCGGCGGCCCTATGTACACACACCAAGCTAAGCGCAGCTTTGAGTGCGCTTATTGCGGTGCGGTCATTCCGTGGCAGGCGGACGCCGGAGAGCCCAAGAGCGCTTTGGGCATTCGCCATACGCCGTTGACGGTGGTGGATGGACTGCTCAAGCTCACGCATGTGTCGCAACTCGAGCGCCCGGAGGACCCGGACTGGTATTTCTTCAATTCGCACTGGCGCAATCAGTCGGTCCTGGAACATCTGCTGTGGGAGGATCGCGGCACGGCGCAAGAGTTCCAAGAGGCTACGCATGTGAGCATTCCTTGCCCCTTCTGCGGAGCGTCCTTTGAGGGCGAGTCAACGCAGCGTGTGTTTGAGTGCCCGTCCTGCGGCAACAAGATCGGCATTGCCGACCTGCTCAAGCCCGGTACCTTCTGCAAGCGTCTGACCATGGGCGTGGGTGCAGAGTATGTGCCGGAGCAGGGCATTCCCTGCGAAATCTCGCCGCAGCAGGCACGTGCCAACGCACTGCAGCTGGTGCGCCAGTACCCCGACGCCTTTGCCGGGCACGACGTGGAAGATGCGATCCAAAACGACATGATGCTCTTCTATTTCCCCATGGCGCTGGCGGACCTGCGCATGATGGCGTCCTTCCCGGTCAAGGGCCTGAGCAAGGAGACCCTGGTGTACTACGAGGTGCTCGACTGGGCGTATCCCAGGGCAAACTACCTGGACGTTCGCCTCCTGGGCATTTTGGAGCCGTGGGACTTTGCCAAGGTCGGTCCGTTCGATCCCGCCATGCAGGAAGGCGACTTTCGCGTCGTCTCCGTCGATGCGTCTACCAAGGACCAGGTGGTCATTGATAAGCTGGCGCTCGACGTTGCGGGCAACGACGCCGAGGCTGTACTGGGGCTCAATAAAAAGAGCATCCGCACCTGGGCGCGCAAGGCCCGCAAGCACAAGGACGGCCTAGTTATGGTGCCGGTGTACTTTGTCGACCGTCCGGCAACGGATAGCCGCGACGGCGAGCAGGTGCGCATCGCCGTAAACGGCCAGACGGGCCGCGCGGCCGCGGTGGTGTTTAGCGACAAGCGCGAGACGCATATTGTGGCGCCGCTCAGCCCGAGTCTGCATCTGTCCGGTGAGAGCACCGTGCACGCCACGCCCGTCGAGGTCAAATACGTTAAATCGCCGTTCCTGTACCAGATCGTGCGCCGTGGAGGCGGCGAGCAACCGCGCCAGGTTGCAGCCGCCGTCGAGGGTTCCTACCGAGAGGAGAAGCCCAAACGTCGCGGCCTGCTGGGTGCGCTATTTGGGAAGTAGGGGAGCGGTGCCGGTTGGCACCGTAACGTGATGGCCGGGGGTATGGGGCGGCTCTCAGGAGTGCGGGCTGCCGTCTGATTGTTTGAGGGTGCCAGATGTAAATAAACAGTGGAGCGGCTGCAAAAGAGCTGCCTCACTGGGTAAAATCAGGGTGTGCGGCGGAACCCGCTCCTCAGTCGGTCAACTTTGGAAGCGCGGGCAACGCAGGCGCTATCGTCTAAAGGGCCGGCTGCAACCGGCCCTTTTCTGTGGCAGCCAATGAACCCACATCAGACGAAGGCCGCGTCTTTGCCTGTCAGGTCACGCTCGCCAGCCACGGCTAGAATGTCGTTGCCGGCGTCCATGACCGGTATTGTTTCGTAGCAGCCGTCGCAACCGCGAGTGCGCCTGCGACGGCTGCGATGGTTTCGGTCGCAACGTGCTGCTACCCTTGCGTTTCGCCATTAGTCGCTTCGTTGATGGCGCGGTACTCGGCACTCAGCTCGCGCGCCAGCTCTTCCTTGCTTGGAAGATACGGCAGGTATTTGGCGGCAAACACTTGGTCGTTGTCTTCGGGCAGCGTGTACTCGACGATCGAATCGCTTTTGTCCGCGCAGAGCACGATGCCTATGGGCGGATTGTCGCCTTCGTTCATGAGCTCGCGCGTGTAGTAGTTCACATACATTTGCATCTGGCCCAGGTCCTGATGCGTAAGATCGTCCGTCTTAAGGTCGATGAGCACGAAGCAGCGCATCAGATAGTTGTAAAAAACAAGGTCAATATAGAAATGGCGCCCATCAAAGGTGATGCGCTTTTGGCGCGCCTCGAAAGCGAAGCCACGGCCAAGCTCCAGCAGGAACTTCTGAAGATGCGTGATGAGCGCCTGCTCTAGATCGCTCTCGCGAAACGCAGCATCGTCCGAGAAACCTAAAAACTCCAGTACATATGGGTCGCGGATGATATCCTCGGGGCGATGGGTCGGGGCGCTCTTTTGGATTTCCTGGGTGACGGCCTCTTTGTCTTTGCTGGCAAGTAGGCGCTCGCGGAACATGGTGTTGATCTGGCGTTCGAGCTGACGCGTGCTCCAGCGAGAATCGGCACATTCGTTCATGTACCATGTTCGAGCATCAGGGTCGGTTATACGCGATAACCTGCGGTAATGTGTCCAATTCAATTCGGAACGCAGCGCGTTCCGGATTGGGAACGCAAGATAAAACTGACGCATGTATCTTAAGCTTCTGGCGTTGAAGCCTCTGCCAAAATCCTTAGTCAATCTAACGGCAAGTTCGTCGATCAGTGCATCGCCATACTTGGCGCGCTCCTCTCCGCCCTGTTCATCAACAATACTCTTGCCGATCTCCCAATATGCCTCAACCATCGCAAAGTTAACAGCGGTATAGGCCTTGTCGCGAGCGGCGTTGAGAATCGAGGAGACCTGCTTGTAAAAACCTTCGGGCACGATTGCCGATTCTCCACGGTTTACCAGTTCGCCCATCACTGTCGCCCCGCTTTCCTCTTGTGGGATGCATCTTTATCGAATTTAGTTTAAAGCCTCGCGCGGACACGAATTGCTGTGCTGTCTGACATCATCGCATGGGGCCTTGCGGTGACTAAAATGTGGCCATAGAGACAGTTTTAGCGAACCCCACGGGAGTGACGTGTATGGACAACAACACGCTGCTATTCCAGGACAAAGGTTCGGGTAGGTATAAAGACGTCAAGATCTACCCTAACCGCATTGAGGTACTCAAGAAGGGCACTTTTGGCGGCAAGCACACCGAGATTGTTTATCTTAAGGACATTACGGGCGTCAATAGAATCAAAGGCCGCGATGTTTTTCTGCGCAATCGTCTGTTGACCGCTTGCGTCTTTAGCCTGAACAGCCGTGCGAAGGCCCAGGAGTTTGTTAACGCGCTGAACATGGTGATGTAGCCGATAGCGGCGTTCGGGCCAAGGTAAAAATCGGGGGCACAGAACGGTGTTCTGCGCTCCCGATTGAGTCGATGTGTCTAAAAGGCCGGCTTGCCTATTCGACAACGTCCTCGTTGTTTTCACCGTCACTGGCAAGCATCGCCGCGCCGGCGACCGTTGTCGCCACGGCGGCGGCAGCGAGCCCGGCGGCAACGCCAGAGCTGTCGCCCGTGTCGGCGAGCTTTCCGCCCGAGCCCTTGCCCTTGTTGCCCTTACCGTTCTTATCAGCGCTGCCTGCGTTGGAACCCGTGCCGCTACCGGTGCCGCCTGCACTGCCCGAGGCCGCTACGGTAAAGCTTGCGGCTCCATCGCTGGCGAGCGTGTAGCTCTGCGCCGCGTCGCCCAAGAGACCGTTCACGCGCACCCAGTACGTTCCCGCGGTAAATGCCTCGCCCTCGGCCATCGCCGTTCCCGGAGCGCCGTTCGCGTCGTGCACAAACTCGAGCTGGGCCGTGCAGGCATCGGTTTCGAGCTTGCCCTCGAGTGATGCCGCAATCTTGGCGCGCACGTCTTCGCCGGCCTTAAGGCCTTCGAGTCCCTCAAAATGGGGCGTCAGCGCGCGTGGATCGATATCGATGGGCACGGAGCCCCGCAGCTCCGTAACGGTCTCGTTGCCCAAGGCGTCGACATCCACATATTCGATGGCAAACGCATGGCCCGAAGCTGCCACGTTGAGTACGTTGCTGCTGTCGACGAGGCGGAAATGACCCTCGCCAACGGTCTTGCCATCCTGGAATGAGGCATCGCTCAGCGAGTCGCCGTACGTCATGCGCATGCGGGTCGGGAGATAGTACGGGAGATAGTACGAAGCCGTCTGCTTGTGCTCCGTATCGTAATTGCGCTGGTAGATGCTCCGGGCCAGCGCCGCATCAACAAAGTCGGATGCGATGATGCCAATGTGCTTGAGGTAATCTGACTTTGTATCCTCGATGCCGCTGGGATTGATGTACGGGCTCTTATACAGATGCTCGTTGACTACTCGTGCCGAGGTAAAAGGATTGCCTCCGTGCGACAAGCCCGTGCAGCTGGTGTAGTTGATAGACCAGCAACGCTCCAGGACTTTCTCCTTGGCCCCGTTATCGTCCTCGACATCTACCTCGTTGCGCGTGCGCCCGGTCGTTTCCTTCAGCGCATTATCGACCCAGCTGAGCTTGTCGGTTCCCGTGAGTTTGTACTTGTCCTGGGCGTATACCTTGGTGCAATAGGGCTCTTTGTCGCCTGTTTCCCCCGCGGCTTCAAAGCCCCGCGCGTCTTCGACGAGACACATGGAACTGCTGTCGGTGTGCGCTGCGATTTTGTTATCCCATTCGGTGAGGTCGAGTCCCCACGTGTGGCCGCTTACGCTGTCGCCGTCGAGTCCAAATCGACGTAGCAGGACGATCTTTCCGCGCACCTCGCCCAGTGTGGGAACGCGGCTCGACGTATAGAACAGTTTGGGGTTGTCGTCCAAAACCTTGGCGAAAGCCGTCGTAACACTTTCGTCGGTAGCCTCGTCGTTGCCTCGTGATACAAGCATGATGAGCGCTTCTGTCGGGTTTTCGTTCAAAAACGTTTTGAAGTAGCCTATGACATCGGAAAGATGCAAAAAGTACGCGTCTTTTTTGAGCAGGTAGTACATCCCATGGTCGATGCCAGGGTTGTCGCCCTTTCCGAGACGGATATCAAAATAGCGAATGCCTTCGAGCAGCTGCGTGGGAATGTAATCCTGCTGGCATTTTACTTGCGAGGATTGGGGCTCAGTGTCGTTGTCCACGCTGCAGGTGCCCGAATCGTGCGTACCCGGGATGCTCAGCTCGTCGAGGAACTTGTTGTCCTCGACGTATTTCATCCAACATGGCCCATCGACGTAGCTGCTGTACGTGATCCAGTCGAGGCTGCTAACCGTGGCATCGTTCTTTTTCATATCGTAACCGATAAGTTCGAGCTCCCACGGAATGCTCTTACTCTTATGGCAGATCTTATTGTTGTCCTGGTCTTCGCCGTTCGATTCTATTGCCAGGTACTTAATGTCTTTTTTCTCGGTTTCTTTCTCGACCGTGCGGTCTCGGATGATATAGGTTCCGTTTGATTGCCGCTCGAACGCAAAAGAGCGACTGGGCTTGCCGTCATGCTCGCCGCTCCATACGTGGATGACCTTTCCGTCTTTGTCCGAGTCGCCATCGACCGACCAAATGCTGTAGCCCGTCTTTTTATGCTCTTCGAAATTGAGCAAGGTGCGGATAGCATACCAGTTTGTATCGTCATTCTTGGTCGTTACGTTCTCAAGGATGAGCTTGCTGGACGTGCCGTCATTAAACAGATGGCAGACGTTGCCGATGACGTTGCCGTCTTCGTTGACGCTCGCGGTGCGAAAATAGCCCGCGGGGCGAAGGCGAATGACGAAATTGTCGAGGCTGACCGACGCTGTGGCAGCGTCGTCTGCAAATGCCGCTCGTGGGCCAATGCCCAATGCCGCGGTTTCGGGCAGGCTTGCAAGTGGCGACAACGCCGCGAGTCCAAGGCCCAACGTAAATGCTCGGCGGCTGATGGCGTGGTGTTCGGTCATAACTTCTCCATTCGTAGAGTGCGGTTATGCGATAGTTTTGGTCACTATACTGCTCAGATGTTTAAAGATGCTGGTTTAATTGCCTGCGCGGCACAATAAATCGGCGGGCGGACGTGTTGGGGCGTTTGTCGTTTTCGTACTGTTGCCACATTTGGGGCGGTTCCGACGTCCGGCATCCTCGCGATCGTCGGCTACAGGCATAAGAAAGGGAGGGCCGGTTTACCGGCCCTCCCTGGGTACGAAGCGCTGGGGTACCGTCGCTTGTTTGCACTGTGACCGTGTTTTCCGTTGCGCTCGCCAGTCGCTTAGCGCTTGATCTCGATATCGTCGAGCTTGACGTCCATGGCCTCGGTCTTGGCCTCGGCGATGTCGTCGGCAAACTCCAGAGACTTCATCATGGTCTCGACGGCGTCCTTGTGTTCCTCGACGTTGTCGATGCGCACGTACACGCTGCCGCCGTCAACGTCGGTGAAGTACTCGGTCGTCACGCCGCCCGAGTGCGTGTAGGAAGCGTTGCGCCAGGTCTTGCCGTTGTACTTGACGGGGTCATTCTCGGTCCACTCAAAGCTGGCATTCCACTTTGCCTCGTAGTCGAACAGCTCGTCGGCGTTCTTGTCAGAGTCGAAGACGGGGATGAAGCGATCACTGGCGTGCTCGCTCTCGGTGAACTTAAACTGGGCCCTGTCGGCGGTGTCGCCGGCAACGTCGGTAATCTCGACGCCCTCGGGAACCTCGACCTTAAACCAAATGAAGTCGGTCCTCATATCCACGGCTGGCTTTTCTGCCCCGCCGCCACCGCCACTTCCGGTAGCGTCGCCGCTGCCACCGCAGCCCACCAGGGCAACTGCGGCAAAGAGACTGATGCAGAGGGTGAGAATCGCAAAGGCCTTCTTTTTCATGGTCGTGTCCTCCTCGATCTGTAACCGCCCATGGATTACCTGCCG
>USMR01000040.1 GCA_900555815.1 uncultured Collinsella sp. | reverse complement strand
CTAGGGAAACGAGCCTCTTTAACTGCAAAAATTCAAGCAACAGCACCGCCGCCTCTTGAACCACGTAGCCATCAATGCCCAGACAACGCCAACGAGCAGCATTCCTTAAGGGATAGATTAAATTAGATAAACGCGCCTTTACGGGTGATTTTTGGACGACGGGGCCCGGCCGGCGGCGAGGTGTTTGGTAGTCGAGCGATCCCGCAGGCGAAGCCGAGGACCAGCGAGACACCAAACACCTCGCCGCCGGCCGGGCCATGTCGCGGCACCAAAATAGCGCCCGTGCGCTCGATGGATTCGGATGCCCGACAGAGGCTCCTTATGGCTGCTTCCTTCCGGACCTGACCAGATTCGGAACATGTCGTCATCCGAACCCATCGAACGCGCTAGGCGCTCGGTATATCTTACCTGCTCCCGCCCGCCAGAGCAAGGTAGCTAATTTGGGACGGAGCTTTTTTGACTACTTTTGCAGCCCGATTGCCAGAGCAACCAATGAGTAGTCAAAATAGTCCCATCCCAAAATGACCGGCTTGGTGCCGCACCACAGAAAGGGCCCATCTACTACGTTTAGGCCGCAGGGGTCAACCATAGCCGGCTTTTTCGAAAATCGGCAAGCTTTCTACCTGCGGTTTTGTTTTTGCAAATTCCGGGATGGTCGAAGGTGGCCGGTTTAACGTAGTAGATGGTCGCATTTCGTGGCAAACGGTCCGACCCAAGGCACAAGGCGGCCAACCTCGAATGGCCATTCTCGAAGTTGCGGTGGAATACGGACTGAATTGGCCCCTTAAAGGCAAAAACGCTCCGTATTTCACCGCGACTTATCGAGGGGATGGGTTTTAGATACGGCCAAGGTCGTAGGATCGAGCGGCCGCTTCGCCGGCGCAGATGAGGTTGGTTGTGGCTTCTTGCGGATCGAGTGCCTGTTCCAGGCCCATGGGTTTGCGGCAAATCGGCAGTACAAGGTCGATGCCTTGCCCATACACCGCATCCAGGTTATCAGCGCGACCGCCCACGACAGCAATCACCGGCTTGCCATATCGCTTCGCACGACGGGCCACACCCACCGGCGCCTTACCGGCGGCGGACTGCTCATCCATATTGCCCTCGCCCGTTATGACCAGGTCGACATCGCGCACGCGCTCGTCAAACCCCACGAGATCGAGCACCGTCTCCACGCCCGAACGCAGCTCCGCCCCGAGCGCCAGCAGCGCGGCACCCAGGCCGCCTGCGGCACCGGCACCGGGCACTCCGAGCACCGAGCCAAATGTCCGAGCACCCTCGGGCACGCGCAACAATCCCTGAGCCCGCACCCCGGTAATTGCCGCATCGAGCAGGCGGCCGTAGCCGACCATCCAGCTGTCGTACCTGCGCAGCACCTCGGCATCATCCGCCGGCAGGCCCTTCTGCCCGCCAAACACCGCCAGCGCACCGCGGCGTCCCACGAGCGGATTCTCGACATCCGAAAGCACAACGATACGAGCGCCGCTCAGTGTACGAAGCGCTGACGTCAAATCGATACTCGACACGTGTTCAAGGCCTGCAAGACCGGGGGCGACATCGCAGCCCTGATCATCGACCACACGCGTGCCCAGCGCCTGCAGCATGCCGGCGCCACCGTCGTTGGTGGCGCTGCCGCCCAGACCAATATAGAGCGTCTTTGCGCCCATGCGAACCGCGCGAAGCATAAGCTCGCCCACGCCATAGGTTGTAGCAGCCAGCGCCGCCGACTCCGTGCAAGGTGAGTACCCAATGCCCGCGGCTTCGGCCATCTCAATAACAGCCGACTCGTGCTCGCCGTCCACTAACATCCGGGCAGGCACACGCTCGCCAAAGGGGCCTGCAACCTCGCAGGTCACAAGCTCGCCACCTCGCGCGGCGCTGGCGTCAAGCGTTCCCTCGCCACCATCTGCCAGCGGCAATGTACACACCTCGGCATCGGACCACACACGGCGCATGCCTTCGGCAACCGCCGCCTCCGCCTGCGCGCTCGAAACGCTACCCTTAAAGGAGTCGATCGCCAATAGCACACGGCGGGGCCGGCGGCATGCAGCACCAAAATCGACCGCCTCAACGGCGATATCTTCGGCACACGCGAGCGCTGCGGCGTGAGCGGTGTGCGCGTCAAGATCGGCCCCACAACCGCAATCAGCGCCGCCCGCTCCGCGCAGACCGCCAAAATAGCTACTCAGCAGCTCGCGGCATTCATCCGCCAGGACCCCAGCCGTCACGTTAAACCGATGATTCAGGCGCGAATCGGCATTCAGGTCATACAGCGAACCCAGCGCGCCCGCCTTGGCATCAGCCGCGCCATACACGCAGCGCCCCGCGCGCGCGTTAACCATAAGCCCCGCACACATGCAGCATGGCTCGAGCGTCACGTAGACCGTGCAATCGGAAAGGCGCCAGCGACCGAACGACCGAGCGGCAGCGCACAGGGCCGCGAACTCTGCATGAGCCGAAGGATCCTGATCGAGCTCGCGCCGATTGTGCGCCCTCGCGACGATCTCGCCGTCGCGCACCACTACGGCTCCGATGGGCACCTCGCCCACCGTCGCGGCGGCGCGCGCCTCCGCCAACGCCTCGCGCATGAACTTCTCGTCGATTTCGGTGATCGTCATCGTTCGCCTTCCCTGTTGCAAATTCAAAACGATGCTATCATTACGACTCACGGAGAGATGGCAGAGCGGTTGAATGCGGCGGTCTTGAAAACCGTTGAGCGCGAGAGCGTTCCGGGGGTTCGAATCCCCCTCTCTCCGCCACTTTAGTGATTCACCGGTGTCATGGTCCGCTCAAACAGCGCATCGACCACGTCGGCTATCTCGGGTCGACGCTCAAGATCGTGGCCCGATTCCCACCATATCGTGAAAAGTCGAATAATACCACCGGCGACAAACTCAGACGTCGTCTCGAGCGACACGGGAGCCAGGGCATCCTCGGCAAGCACGTTCATCACACGCTCACGGATGGAGCGGGCAATGCGGTCGCAAATAACGTTGGTCAACATGCCCGACATACTGCTTGCCAAAATGTTATCCATGAGCTGCTCGTGCGCCAGAATCAAATCCATGGCATCGTCCAAAATCGCGTGCCGAAGCGCGTGCACGTCCTCGGCAGACACTGCACCGGCCTCATCGGGCTGTTTTTGCGGCAAGCCCGACATGAGCTCATCGATATAAAAGGCAAAGTAATCGTTCTTGTCGCGAAAGTGCTTGTAGAACGTCGTGCGGCGAATCATGGCGCGGTCGCACAGCATGGCAACCGTCAGGTCCTCAAAACGATGCTCCTCGAGAAGCTCGGTGAAGGCATCGAACAGGGCGCGGTAGGTTTTCTTAATGCGAAGGTCCACTGGTATCGCCATCCTCAGGGCAAAGACAACACTCGTCAATCTGTCGCATATCTTACACCTGTACCTCGCGCGCTTTGCCCCGAAGCCAACCCCGCCGAAAACACAACGCTTACCGGAAAGTTCGGCACGGCAAAACGTTGCGGGTATACTAGTAGCGTTATACCAACGGCAGCTGGCGCATGCCGCCGCGGCCATTCGAAACGGAGACATCATGATTACCGTCATCATCGGCATCGTTGTTGTCATTGTGATTGTCTGCGCCATCGCCGGCATCTACAACAACATGGTCACCAAGCGTAACCGCATCGATAACGCCTGGCAGAACATCGATACGCAGCTGCAGCGCCGCAACGACCTGATCCCCAACCTGGTCGAGACCGTCAAGGGCTACGCCAAGCACGAGCAGGAGACGCTCTCCGCCGTGATCAGCGCGCGTAACACCGCCGTCAAGGCCACCACGCCCGAGGCCAAGATGGAAGCCGACAACGTGCTGACCGGTGCGCTGCGTCAGCTCTTCGCCGTAGCCGAAGCCTACCCCGATCTTAAGGCAAACACCAACTTTACGCAGCTGCAGGCATCGCTTGAGGATACCGAGAACAAGATTAGCTACGCACGCCAGAGCTACAACGATTGCGTGCTCAGCTACAACAACGCCATTCAGACGTTCCCGGCTGTCATCTTTGCCGGCATCTTTCAGTTTAAGGAGCGCCAGGGCTTCGAGGCCGCCGAAGCAGCCCGCCAGGCCCCGACCGTCAAGTTCTAACAATCACGGCCGAGTCTTAAGCCAGTTCATCAACCCTTTAGGGTCCAAGGCACAAACCTTGGGCCCTTTTCTTATCCACGCACAACGCGCGGCCAATAGACCGCGCACCATCTTTTTTCAGATTAATCATTGCCCGTTGTGACATCGCCGAACCCGCAGGGCAGAGAGCAAGTTCCCTCCCGGCGCACTCCGCAGGACGAAAGAACCTCCGCCGCACGAAGTGCGCAGCGGAGGTTCTTTCATGTCCGAGGACGTGCCGGAAAGAAAGGTCGCCCTCGGGCCGGACAGCTAAGACAGCTTACGCGACGGTGTAAACCCAGTTGTGCTTGTCCTCGACAGCACCGGACTGGATACCAGTCAGGGTCTCGCGAAGCTTCTTCATCACGGGACCGATCTCGGTGTAGCCAGCCGGGAAGGTCACGGTCTCGTCGGCGCCGTAAACCTTGTTGTCGATCTCGCCAACCGGGGAGATGACGGCAGCGGTGCCGCACAGGCCGCACTCCACAAAGGTGCCGGCCTTGACCTCGGCCCACTCGACGGGGCGCTGATCGACGGTCATACCCAGGTCCTGAGCGACCTGAACGAGCGAACGACGGGTGATGGAGGGCAGAATGGAGTCGGTGTGCGACTGCGGAACGACGAGCGTGCCATCCTCTTTCACGAACAGGACGTTGGCGCCACCGGTCTCCTCGACATAGGTGCGGGACTCGGAGTCGAGATACAGGTTCTCGGCATAACCCTCGCGGTGAGCCTCCATCGTGGGCTTCAGGGACATGGCGTAGTTGAGGCCGGCCTTGATGTTGCCGGTGCCGTGCGGTGCGGCGCGATCGTACTCGGAAACGCGCAGCTTGACGGGCTTGAGGCCACCCTTAAAGTACGGACCGACCGGGGTCACGAGAATGCGGAACGTGTACTCAGGAGCGGGAGCCACGCCGATCACGTCACCGGAGCCGATCATAAACGGACGCACATACAGGGTTGCGCCAGAGCCGAAGGGCGGAACCCATGCGGCGTTGGCAGAAACGACCTGCTTGACGGCCTCAACGAACTTGTCCTTGGGGAACGGGGGCATCTCGAGGCGCTGGGCGGAGTTGTACATACGCTCGGCGTTCATGTCGGGACGGAAGCAGACGATGCTGCCGTCCTCGGCGGTGTAGGCCTTCAGGCCCTCAAAGACCTCCTGGCAGTAATGGAAGATGCCACCGCACTCGGAGACATGCAGGGTGTGGTCGGTGGTCAGGCCGCCCTCGTCCCACTCGCCGTCCTTCCAATGGGCCTCGTAGCTGTAATCGGTCTTCATGTAGCCAAAGCCGAGGCTACCCCAATCGATATCCTTCTTCTCGACAGTCATATGTCGCTCCTTACATACACGGTTGCATACTCGCGAACCCGCACGCAAGGACCGAAGCCGGCCGCGTCGCAACGTCGCATACCCGGAAGCGTAGAGCCGGGCAGGACACGCGGGCAGCATCAAAGCCGATGGCGCGTCGATTCGCATGCAGGTGATTGTACTCCCCGCACGCCTTGGATAAAACGCTTTTCTTTAACTAAGTAAAGTATTTTCATTTGCCTCCAACACAAAAGGCCCGCCATCGAATCCGATGACGGGCCTTGGAATTAACGTCAGAAAACAAGCTCGGACTAGGCGTTCTTTTTACCGAGCTTAGCCTTAACCAGACCGACCACGGTCGGGATGATCGACACGGCGACAATGCCGATGATCAGCAGCTCAAAGTGCTCCTGCACAAACGGAATGCCACCAAAGAAGTAACCCAGTAGCGTAAAGACCGTCGACCAGGTAATGCCACCTAGCACGTTAAAGACGACAAAGTTGCGCCAATGCATGCCGCCCATACCGGCGATAAAAGGCACAAAGGTGCGAATGAACGGGAAGAAGCGACCGAGGAAGATGGCCAGATGGCCCCACTTATCCAGGAAATCCTCGGACTTTTTGATGCGCTCGGGCGTCATGGCCTTTACCTTGCCCGAGGCGATAATCTTGCGGCCAAAGAAGTGGCCGATCATAAAGTTGCACTGATCGCCCAGGATGGCTGCAGCCCATGCGGTGGCCAGAAGCGCCACGATGTTAAAGCCGCCATTATGGGCAAAGAAGCCCGAGGCAAACAGCAGCGAGTCGCCGGGAAGGAACGGGAAGAACACCACGCCCGTCTCGATAAAGATGATTAGGAACACGCAGCCGTAGGCCATAAGCGGGCCGGCGGCGATCCAGCTGGCGATCGCGGTGCGCGGGTCCTTAAGCAGCTCGGCGATAAAATTGATGAAACCCATGAAGTAAAACCTCTCAGTTGTGGGCGCGGACACGTCCAAGTTGACCAGTATACGGTTGCGATGCGAGCACGGGCCAAACCCCTCAAAAGTCTTACTTCATTACCAGCAAGTTTGCATAACTGACACTTGTCGCCCAAAGCAAAGCAAGATCGCCCTTCCTAATCCCTAGCGAATCGCTATACTTTATTGAATCGCATTGTCACGGCGCTAAGGGAGGGCGGCCGGTGAGCTTTATCAATACCATTCGTGAGGACATCAAGACCGTCCAGGCGCAAGACCCTGCCGCGCAAAATGCCCTGGTCATCTTCCTTTCCTACCCTGGCCTGCACGCCAAGTGGAACCACGTGCCCGAGCACTGGCTGTGGGAGCACGGTCATCGCTCGCTCGCCCGCGTGCTCTCGCAAATCACCCGCCACATCACCGGCGTCGAGATTCACCCTGCCGCGCAGATTGGCAAGCACTTCTTTATCGACCACGCCATGGGCGTCGTCATCGGCGAGACCACCATTGTGGGCGACAACTGTGTGCTCTACCAGGGCGTCACGCTCGGCGGCACCGGCAACGAGACCGGCAAGCGTCACCCCACCCTGGGCAACAATGTCACGGTGGGCACGGGCGCCAAGGTGCTCGGCAACATCCGCATCGGCAACAACGTCAAGATCGGCGGCAACTC
>USMR01000039.1 GCA_900555815.1 uncultured Collinsella sp. | reverse complement strand
GGGCTTCCCTGACTTCGATCCCCCGGCGCAGCTGCTCAACAGCCTGAGCACCATCGCCGCCGATCCCAAGCCGCTCTATCACCAGTACTCCATCACCTGGGGCTCCCAGGCCATGCGCGAGGCGCTCGCCGCCAAACAGGAGCACTTTATGGGCATGCCGGTGAACCCCAACGAGAATATCGTAGTCACCTGCGGCTCTACCGAGGCCATGATGGCCGCCATGATGACGGTCACCAACCCCGGCGACAAGGTCGTCATCTTCTCGCCGTTCTACGAGAACTACGGCGCCGACACGATCCTTTCGGGTGCCGAGCCCATCTACGTGCCGCTCAACCCGCCCACATTCGACTTTGACCGCGAGACACTCGAGGCGGCCTTCCGCGACAACGACCCCAAGGCCATCGTCCTGTGCAACCCTTCCAACCCCTGCGGCAAGGTCTTTACACGCGATGAGCTCACCTTTATCGCCGACCTCTGCAAAAAGTACGACACCTACTGCATCACCGACGAGGTCTACGAGCACATCGTCTACGCGCCCCACGAGCACGTCTATATGGCCACGCTGCCCGGCATGTTTGAGCGCACCATCAGCTGCAGCTCGCTGTCCAAGACCTACTCCATCACCGGCTGGCGCCTAGGCTACACCATCGCTCCCGCCGAAATCACCGAGCGCATCAAAAAGGTCCACGACTTCCTCACCGTGGGCGCCGCCGCTCCCCTGCAGGAAGCCGTCGTCACCGCCCTCAATTTCGACGACAGCTATTACGATGAGGTCCTCGACCTCTATACCGCCAAACGCGACCTGTTCTGTCAGGGACTCGACAGCATCGGTCTTGAGCATAACGTGCCGCAGGGCGCCTACTACGTCATGATGGACATCTCTGAGTTTGGCTATGACAGCGACCTCGAGTTCTGTGAAGACCTCGCGTCTAAAGTGGGTGTGGGCGCCGTGCCCGGCTCGAGCTTCTTCCGCGAGCCCGTCAACCATCTGATTCGTTTCCACTTTGCCAAGCGAGACGAGACGCTTAACGCGGCGCTGGAGAACCTCAAGTCGCTACGTGATAAAATCAAGCCGCGCGGGTAAGGACGGCCCGGCAACTAAAGCAACCAAAGAAGCCTCGCACCGCCCGCTGCGTTGCGAGGCTTCTTTCTATAGCGCTTTCTTAAATGGTTAGAGCTCTATACTTTAGTCACGGAGCAACTCGTCCCAGAGAGAGGAATACTATGGCAGAGCAGCAGCTTATCGGAGCGCTCGAGGCCGGCGGCACCAAGATGGTTTGCGCCACGGGCTATGCGGACGGTACGGTCCTGGAGCGCGAGCAGATCGCGACCACGACCCCGCAGGAGACCGTCGAGGCCGTCAACGCATGGTTTGCGAACAAGGGCATCGCCGCGCTGGGCATCGGCGCCTTTGGCCCCACCGCAGTCAACCCCGCCTCACCCCAATACGGCAAGATCCTGGAGACGCCCAAAACGGCATGGCGCTACTTTGACCTGCTGGGCACTATCCAAAACGAGCTCAATATCCCCTGCGGCTACGACACCGACGTCAACGTCGCCTGCCTGGGCGAGGTCACCTTTGGTTGCGCCCAGGGCCTCACTGACGTTGTGTATCTGACCATCGGCACCGGCGTAGGCGCCGGCGTGCTCTCGGGCGGTAAGCTCGTGCACGGCATGATGCATCCCGAGGCCGGCCACATCCTGGTCACGCGCGACCCGCGCGACACCATTGGCGAGCACAGCGCCTGCCCCTTCCACGACAACTGCCTCGAGGGCCTCATCGCCGGCCCCGGCGTTAAAAAGCGCTGGGATGGCAAGAGCGCCGGAGACATGGCCGATGACCCGGAGGCCATGGACCTGCTCGCCGGCTATCTGGCACAGGCGCTCATGACCTACACGCTGTGCTACGCGCCGCAAAAGATCATCATCGGCGGCGGCGTGGCCGACCACACCCCCATCGTGCCGCTCGCGCGCAAGAAGTGCGCCGAAATGCTCAACGGCTATATCGTCACGCCCGAGGTCAACGACATCGATAACTACATCGTCAACAACAGCCTCGAGGGCAAGCAGGGCATCATGGGTTGCCTGGCCCTGGGCGCACAGGCGCTTCAGTAGCAGACGCACCCACAGGGCGTGGCGCGCCCGGCAAATCCGACCTACGGAACGACGCCACCACGCTTCATATAAGCCCTCAAATAAAAAAGGCCGCCTAGGACTAAACAATACGTCCTAGGCGGCCTTTTTGGCGCACATCAGCGACCGTAAGAGATATCGGAGCACAACGCCCGTTGCCGCTCCACAGCAGTCGATCATCACATCGGTAATCATGCCGGCGCGTCCCGGCACAAAGAGCTGAATCGTCTCGTCGATCGAGGGAATCAGCAGCAGGAACACCGCCGTGGGCAGCAGCACGTCAAAGGTGCGCCGGCCCTCAAAATCAAAGGCGTGCGTTGCCAAGATGCCGAGCACCATATACTCGGTAAAATGCGCGCACTTGCGAACAACAAAGTTGGTCACCCATTCATATGGAAGTCCCACGCTGTGCAGGAAACCGCGGATAGCTTCCATGACCGTTAGGCTCAGCGAGCCCGACCCCGAGCCGGGAACCAGCGAATTGCCCCAGATCAAGAGCGCCATCAGGCAGGTTACAACCGCCCATTTTCGATTGATCTTAACCATGCAGAAGTTATGCCTCCGCGCGGAGCGTCGCGAAGCTGGCGGTACCGCCCTCGATAACGCTCTGATAGTCACGACCCTTACGCTTGGCGGTAGAGGACTGCAGGCGCTCGATCTCTTCCTCGAGGATCTGATTGACGCGCTCGTGACGACGGTTTTCCATAATGCCGGCGGCAATAGCCTCGGCCCGCTCGATGCTCTCGCGCGAGATACGTGCAGTATCCTCGGGGAACACAGCGCTGTGACGGCCGACATAGGCGGGGGCAGCAGGCTGAGGGGCAGCGACGGGAGCGGGGGCTGCAACAGGAGCGGGCTCGTCAATCTCATCCAGAATCGCGGTGGCGGCGGCCCACATGCCCTCGTGGCCCGAGTAATCAGCCATGGGGACATCAACCTCGAGCGAGGCATCCGGAAGGTCGCCGGTGTCGATGCGATCTTGGGCATCAATCGATGCGGTGATGGCTGCAGGCTCATCGAGGTCATCGAGATCGATGTCCGCGGCACCGGAGATGATAGGCATGCTGGCGAGGTTTGCGTTGTACGGCGCAGCCTCAGCCGCCTGCTGCTGGGCAGGAGCGCCCCACAGCGAGCTTTCGGCGGCACGGCGGGCGGCAACGGCCTCCTCGTCCGCAGTAATGGCTTCATCAACGTACGAATTATCGGCAGAAGCGTTCGCGTCCGCCGAGGTAGCGCTGTAGGCGTTATTGGATGCCGCGTTGGCAACGAGTGCCACGAAAGCTGCCGTGCTGCCCGCAGGGGCGGCCTGGGAGCCAGACACGGCGCGTGCCGCGGCGGCGATGTCGTCGCGATTGAGGGAGCCGGTCTGCCCGCCGTTGGTGAGCTCGTCGATGGCGACTTGATAGACGTCGCGCGAGCGTGCGGGGTCGCAGCTCACCGGCGAATCGTCGTCGAGCATACTGTCGATCATGGACCAAGCCTCGGCCTCGTCCATAGCATCTGCGGCTCGAGCGATGGTAGGAACACCATCATCGGCATGACGGCGCTGGAACGCACCGGTCAGGCCGGAAAGGAATGCCGAGGTAGACTGCTCCGACTGAGCCTGAGAAGCAGAAGCCGCAGCGTAAGGAGTCGCATCCTGCTGCTGAGCTGGAATCGAGGCGGTCTTGAACTCGCTTTGATGCTGATCGAGATTGGCGGCACCGCCCATGGCATCGGGCTGGAACAGACGCTCTTCACGCTGCGCACGATACTCGGAGATACCCAGCGAGGCGGCATAGATACCCACGCCCGCCACCGCGCCCACGGCGAAGGGAACCGCGCCCGCCACGACCGTCTCATTCACCGACGAAAACGGCAGCGTCGCGGCATACATAACCACGGGAGCGGCAAGGCCGACCCCGCACGAAAGTCCGGCAAGGACTGCTCGTTGTGTTGCATCAGAAGAAGCCATGAGCTCTCCCCATCTTCCAGCACCCAAATCGCATCATTCAGTTGGCTGCGCGAGAGAAGATGAAGCGGGGCTATGCCCCAAAGCAACGGTATATGGTTCGTTTCATCTGCGTTTTCCGTCGCGAAGCTTAAAAGCTATTATGCGAAACCGCCCCGTCGATTACAAGCGACGATGTCGGATTGAAACGGGAAACCTGCTGCTCGTCGGTCTTATGGTCAAAAATAAGCGCGGAGCGGCGATATGGAAATGGGCCGAGGCTCAAAGCCCCGACCCTTTATCGCATTGATGACTATCGCTGCGCGTGGATGACAACCTAGAACGTCTGCTCGTAGTCGCTGTGCTTTTTGGCCGAACGCACCAGGAACTCCTGGTTGGTGTTGGTGCCCTTTAGACCCTTGATAAATGATGCGGCCGCGCGCTCGGTGTTGTTCATGCCGGCAAGAATGCGACGCAGGCCAAAGACAAACGGACGCATCTGCTCGTCGACCAACAGGTCCTCGTTACGCGTACCGGAGGCAACGGGGTCGATAGCCGGGAAGATGCGGCGATCGGCCAGGTCGCGGTCGAGCTTAAGCTCCATGTTGCCGGTGCCCTTGAACTCCTCAAAGATGACCTCGTCCATCTTGGAACCGGTGTCGATGAGGGCAGAGGCCAGGATAGTGAGCGAGCCACCGTTCTCGATATTACGGGCTGCGCCCAGGAAGCGCTTGGGCGGATACAGGGCCGCCGAATCGACGCCGCCCGAAAGGATGCGACCCGAGGCGGGCGCCGCCAAGTTGTAGGCGCGGGCAAGACGCGTGATGGAGTCGAGCACCACCACAACATCGCCGCCCAGCTCCACGATGCGTTTTGCGCGCTCGATGACGAGCTCTGCCACACGAGTGTGGTTGTCGGCGGGCATATCGAAGGTCGACGCCACAACCTCGCCCTTGATGGAACGCTGCATATCGGTAACCTCTTCGGGACGCTCGTCGATCAACAATATAATCATATAAACCTCCGGGTGATTCTCAGAGATAGCATTGGCTATATCTTTCAACAACACGGTCTTACCCGTCTTAGGAGGTGCAACGATCAATCCACGTTGTCCTTTACCGATAGGAGAAAACATATCGACCACACGAGTAGATAAATTACAGTATTTTCCACTCGTCAAATCAAATTTTTCATCGGGGAAAAGAGGAGTAAGATGATCGAACGGGACACGGTCACGAACATATTCGGGTGTGCGACCATTTATTTTCTCCACCTTCACCAGCGGAAAATATTTCTCTCCTTCCTTAGGAGGACGAATAGGTCCTTCAACGACATCGCCCGTCTTCAAACCAAACAACTTTATTTGCGATTGAGAAACATAGACATCATCGGGAGAAGTCAAATAATTGTAGTCGGACGAACGAAGAAATCCATACCCATCGGGCATCATCTCCAATACCCCCACACCTGTCAATATTCCATCGAAATCGTATGGTCTCTCGACAGGTTTCGGCTCAGGGACAAACGTTTGTTGATTATTCGAGTTTTGGTTTTGCCCATTGTTATTTCCTGCATTATTCTGGCTGTTCCTATTCTGTGGGACGAATGTGCGCTGTCCTCTCGGAACAAATCTTTGCTTTTCGCTATGTGGGAAGAATGTCTGTAACGACGATGTAGGCAACGGTGCTTGTTGTCCTTGATTTGCGGTAGCGGGCTGTTGTTGAATAATTTCCTGTTGCTTGTTTTCTACCGGGGTGGAAGGCGTTGTAACCGGAACAGAAGGCGAGGGTGTTTGCAGTGTGTTTTGAGCTTCATTTATCAATTCAGCTGGAAGAGCTTTCTTTTGTATCCGTTTGCGTTGTTTGGGTTGCCCTCCTTGTGTACTTTGCTGAGGAAGCTCTTCGTTTTCATTGGAACCGTTATTTTCCACCAACGCCATAGAGCTTTCTTTTAAATTCTCAAATAGTTCGGCTACCGGCTCTTTCAAAGCGGGATGAGAAGATAACCCAGTCTCTTCTATAATAGAAGGAATATCTTTTACTTCTATAACATTATCCTGTTTTGAATCTTCTTTTTTCGAGGTTTCACTCGTTACATCGCTTTTTTTCTTTCTGCCTTTCTTTTTCACCTCTTTCGTATCTTCCACTCCTGTCGATTCCACAGATAGAGACGGTGTAGGCTCTGTATTTGATTTACTTTCTAGTTCATTCGGTTTTTCAAGTACAGGCTTCTCTTTATTTTTCTTAGGTTTAGGACCTCTCTTTTTCGGAGCAGGAGGATTAGCGGCAGCTTTACTTGCCATATCAATAGCTTGTTGATCAAGAATTTTATAGACAAGATCTTCTTGTTCTATACCATCAATCTTTTGGATACCCATTTCAGCAGCTATCACTTTCAACTGGTCAAGAGTTTTAGCGCTCAATTCTAAAATATTATACATGAATAAATAAATATGATTTACACTTTATATTTATTAAAGCTACCTGCATGATTACTCATACTGGCTGAAAGAACAAATATAATTATTGGATTTTTGAATTTACTGCGTACAGAATTTCACTACGCAATTTCACCGTACAAATATACGGCCGATTTGTCAAACAAAACAAGAAATGTAAAAATAAGTTTATTATTTAACTATTTTTCATATTTAAATTCGATTATTCTCTTTGTATCCACAGTCACTCGATATCCATCGGCCGCACGCTCTCCCAATATCCATATTATCGTATTTCCCGAACATAGCAGCAAAGCATTGGCTTTATCGATTAGAGAATATTTTTTATCTCTAAAATAATCGCTCAATTTACGGCTGCCTCTCATTCCAAAGGGGGTAAAACGATCTCCCGTCTCCCACCGGCGAATAATTAGCGGAAATACAAGTTTGTCCAAGTCGAAACAAGCATAGGATTTATCACGAGAGAAACAATACGTTTCATCGTTGTCCAGACATCGATACAATAAATTTCCGTGTAACAAAGTTCCACATTCTTCGAGACTTTCGATTTTCTCTACCACCGTCCCAGCCTCTTCTCTTTCCTGTGATTCCAATATCAAATATTC
>USMR01000038.1 GCA_900555815.1 uncultured Collinsella sp. | reverse complement strand
TAATGCTCCTCGAGCTGATTGCCGAGCGGGGTAAAGATGTGCTCGCCGCTCTCGGGGTCGAACAGCTCGACCTGACCGGTGAGGACATCGATATACTGGTAGGACTGACGCGACTTGCGGCCGCGACGCTCGTCAACCTCGACGATAAAGACGGCGGGGTGGACGCTCTTGATGGTGCCCATGCGCTCGACGACGCGGGTACGGCCCATGTTGGCCTTCACCTTGACGCGATCGCCCACCATATCGGTCAGCTTCTCGTGGATGTCGTCGACGTGATTGACTTCCATCTCTTCCATGAACAGGGCCTCCAGAAGGTGCAATTCAAAAAGGGGATAATACCCCTAAGATAGACAAAACTCTAATACTATAGCACCCTGTTGTGGCCATACGCAAGTAGCTAAATAAGCCCCGTCCCAAATACGTACCAGACGACAACCTCGCATGACCAGTTGTTACGCGGTTTGGTAAAACCGCGTAACCTAAAGGTTGTCGGTGTCCAAGACGATGGTGAATGGGCCGTCGTTGACCAGGTCGACCTTCATGTCGGCGCCAAAGATACCGTGCGCCACATGCTCAACGTCCTCGTGCACAAGCGTCAGGAAGTACTCGTAGAGCTCGTTGGCAACATCGGGTGCGCCGGCATCCGTAAACGACGGACGGCGACCGTGGCGGCAGTCGGCGAACAGCGTGAACTGCGACACCACGAGCACCTCGCCGTCGACATCGGCAAGTGCCAGATTGGTCTTGCCGTTCTCGTCCTCGTTGATACGCAGCCCGCGGAGCTTGCCCCACAGCTTGTCGGCCTCGGCACGCGTATCGCCATGGCCCACACCCAGCAGCACCAGGTAGCCGCGTCCAATGCGGCCCACGCACTCGCCGTCGACCGTCACGCCGGCGTTGAGCACGCGCTGCACCACCGCACGCATGGCCTACTCCTCGCCCGTCAGCTTGGCGGACAGATGCTCGAGCGCGTGGAAACGATGGCTGATGGCGTTCTTCTCGTCAGCCGTCAGCTCGGCCATGGTCTTGCCCGGCGTGTCGACCGGCAGGAACAGCGGGTCATAGCCAAAACCATGGTCGCCGCGGCCCTCGTGCGCGATAACGCCCTCGCAGGCGCCCTCGCCATAGGTAACCAGACCGTCCGTGTCGATGAGCGCGACGACGCTCATAAAGCGCGCGGTGCGGTCCTCATCTGCCACGCCTTCCAGGTTAACGAGAAGCTTGGCGTTGTTGGCGGCATCGTCGCCGTGCACGCCCGCATAGCGCGCGCTATACACACCGGGCTCACCGTCCAGCGCGTCGACGACCAAGCCCGAATCGTCGGCAATGGCCATAAGGCCCGTCTCCTCGACCGCGGCTTGGGCCTTGATGATGGCGTTCTCCAAAAACGTCGTGCCGTTTTCCTCGGGATCCTCAAAATCACCCAGCTGGCCGAGCGCCACAAAGCGCACCTCGGGCATGACCTTGCCCAAAATGGCCTCGATCTCGGTGAGCTTATGGGCGTTGCCCGTTGCCACGACGATGGTCGCCGCCGGGTCGAGGGTGTCGATGTCAATCTTCTCAAGTGCCATGACTGGCCTCCTTGTCTCTATAGCAAGCCGCGTGAGGGGCGTTTGGGCACTTGACCTCTCCCCTCTCAGGCGATCGGACCTTTCAACGCAGCATTTCAGCAGATAAAACCTACCAAAATAAACCTGTCCCTTTTGGCAGGTTAGGCGATGGCTTGGCGCTGAAGCTCGATGAGCTCGGCGATACCCTTGTCGCCCAGGTCGAGCAGGGCGTTGAGGCGTTTGCGGTCAAAGGGCGCCTGCTCGCCGGTGCCCTGGAGCTCGATCATCTCGCCGGTGTCGGTGGCGACGAGGTTCATGTCGACCTCGGCATGGCTGTCCTCGGAATAATCGAGGTCAAGCAGCGTATTGCCGTCGGCAACGCCCATGGAGATGGCAGCCACCTGGCCGATAAGCGGGATGCGCTCGATCTTGCCCGCCTCGACCCACATGGCGAGGGCGTCGCGCAGCGCCACCCAGGCGCCGGTGATGCTCGCTGTACGCGTGCCGCCATCGGCCTGAATCACGTCGCAGTCGACGGTAACGGTGTACTCGCCGAGTGCCTTCATATTGACGACGGTACGCAGGCTGCGACCGATGAGGCGCTCGATCTCCATGGAGCGGCCCTTGCGGTTGGCGTGCTCGCGCTTGCAGCGCTTGCCGGTCGACGCCGGCAGCATGGCGTATTCCGCGGTCACCCAGCCGGCCTTAGCTCCCTTTCGCCAGCCCGGCACGCCCTCCTCGATAGTGGCGGCGCACAGCACGCGCGTGTCACCGAACTCGGCCAAACACGAGCCGTGGGCGTGCTTCATGACGCCACGGGTGAGCTTGACGGGGCGCAGCTCATTGGCGGCACGGCCGTTGGCGCGGTTGACCTGCATATACTCCATAGAAATATCCTTTCGGCAAAAGGTGAAAGTGAGCCTTTGGTCGGTGACCTTGTATCTATTTCAGTTCGTCGATATCGATATGCTCAATGCTCTTGAGCGGCTGGCCAAAGATAAAGCTACCCGCCACCGCAAACTCGGCAATGTTATCGGCCGTCGTGGCAAAACGATGCTGCGGCTCGGCGGCGTCGCCCGCCAGCTGCTCGCGGCGCGTGAGGATATCGGTCAGCTCGCGCGTGGTCTCCTCGGCGGAGCTCACGACGCGCACCCCAGGCCCCAGCGCATGGCGGATAGGTCCCACCAACAGCGGGAAATGCGTACAGCCGAGCACCACGGTGTCGATACCGTGGTCGCGCAGCGGCTCAACCGTGGCACCCACCAGCGCACGCACGGCAGGCGTATCGAAGATGTCCTCGTTCTCAAGCCACTGTTCCTGCAGATGAGCACCCGAGGCAAGCTCGTGTTCGACAACCTCGACAAAGCTCGAGGCAGGACAGCCGTATACATCGACGCCGGCATCTAGATCCTGAATGGCGCGCGTGTAGGCGCCCGAGCGAATGGTGAGGTTGGTAGCGAGCACGCCCACGCGACGCGTACGCGTGCTGTTGATTGCTGCACGGGCACCCGGCGCGATCACGCCGATCACGGGAACGTCGAGCACCTGCTGGGCCAAACGCAAGGCCGCAGCGGTCGCCGTGTTGCAGGCGATGACCATAATCTTGACGTCGTGCTTCGAAAGCCAACGGCCCGCCTGCAGCGCAAACGAGCGCACTTCATCCTCGGTGCGCGTGCCGTAGGGGCAGCGCTTGGTGTCGCCAAAGTAGTAGACGGACTCGTGCGGCAGCGCCGTCGCAATCGCGCGCGCAACCGTCAGACCGCCCAAACCAGAATCGAACACGCCAATCGGGCGCGTGTCGCCTGCCGGATTCTCGATATCGGACATTACCTCACCAGTCTCTCTCGAAAAGACATGTCCACGTGCGGCGACGACGGGCTACGAACGCGCCGCGACCAGCAGCTCTGCCGTCGCCGCCCAACCGTCGACAATTTTGCCGCGCGTAACGAAAGCGTTCTCGCAAGCAGCCAGGAACTCGGGCGCACCGGCGCTCGTCAGGCCATTCTCGACTAGGCAGAACGTGCCCACGTGATCGGCCATGTAGAAGTCGGACTCGGAATCGCCGAGCGCCAACGTCTCCTCGCGCTCGATCCCTAGGTGCTCACAGAAGCGCGCAATGGCGACGCCTTTGTTGAGGCCCGCGGGGTTGATGTTGAATGCGCGACCGTCCTCGACGCGATCGAGCTCGAGCGTCGTCGGCTTGGACAGGTGAGTCAGGTGGCCGTTGCAAGCCCAAATCAGACCGCAGCCGGCCTCGTCCAGGATGGCCTGAACCTCATCGTCGGGCACATCGCCGCGCATGCCGACGGTGACCTCGCGGTATTTGTAGCCGGTCGACATGTCGTTGTGATACTCGATCTTGTGCGGCCAGCGGGCGAGGATCTTCTCGCACACGCCGGTCTGCTCGATCACCTGGTGCGGAGTAAGGCCGCAGACGGGGTCGTAAGGCATGTCGCCGGTCAGATACTCCCAATCGTTGGCCTTGAGGTCGTACATAACCAGGCCGCCCATCTCGCCGATGTAGGAGTTGAGGCCGAGCACGCGCGCGTCCTCGTGGATCATGGTACGGTTGCGGCCCGAGGTGGGAACCACCTGAATACCAGCGCGAGCAAGCGCCACGACGGCCTCGACGAGTTTGGTCGAGGGGTTGCCGTCGTTGTCGCGCAGCACGCACGAGCCAGGTGCGAGCATCGTGGCATCCAGGTCGGTAAAGACGTACTTGACCTTGGCCAAGCGCTCGCGCATCTCGCCCGAAAGCTCAGCGACGGTCGGCAGGGTATTGTGGGACATGGTTACTCCGTTTACGTAGAAGGGTTTGGACTTGGACGGCATGTTTTGATTGAGAGAACACGCTTATGGCGACAGCGCACTCAGGGCACCGCCGCCATCATGGTTCATTAGTCAAACTGGGTAACATCGATCA
Source organism: uncultured Collinsella sp. (assembly GCA_900555815.1). GTDB lineage: Bacteria > Actinomycetota > Coriobacteriia > Coriobacteriales > Coriobacteriaceae > Collinsella. The sequence goes on along the minus strand of USMR01000038.1, from coordinate 2,688 downwards.
GGCGATTGGCCAGCGAAAGGTCGCTCTCGATGGGCACGAACTCGTCGCCCACGTGCATGAGCTCCTCGTCACCCTTTGCCAGCAGCAAGACAATGGTGGGAGCATCGGGGTTGACGTACTCCTCGCGCGCCGCCTTGAACGCCGCATGCACAGCGGCTTCGCGGTCGAGGATGATCTTGTTCGGCGTATCGTCGGGAACATGCTCGGCAAGCTCGCGACAGACCTTCATCGGGTCCTCGTGAGCTGGATCCTCGTTGGCAAAGATCATCAGGTCGGAATACGGTGCGGCCTCGCGCGGCAATTGCTCGCGGCGCTCCTGCGCCTTGCCGCCGGCGGCGCCAAACAGCGCAATGACGGGGCTAGCGGGAAACGCGCGCTTGACCGACGAGAAAAGCGAACGGAACGAAAGCTGGTTGTGCGCGTAGTCGACGACACAAATCACGCGGCCGTCCTTCGACTCCACGACCTCCATACGGCCCGGCACACGCAGTTTGGAGAGGCCATTCTTGATGGCATCGATACCGACGCCGATCTCGCGCGCAGCGGCGATAGCGACCAGCGCGTTTTCCACGTTAAAGTCTCCCGCGATACCCAGCAGGACCTTCTCCCCCGCCTCGGACTCGTCGGCACACAGGCCATGCAAGTTGAACTCGATGCTAAAGCCAACCATGCGGACATCGCTTGCCCACAGGCTCGCCTCGGGATGCTCGACGCCAACGGTCACCAAGCGCTCGGCCGTCGACGCTGCCCCCAGCACACGGTCGACCTCTTCGGTGCCCAGATTCACCACGGCGGTCTTTGCCTGGTCAAAGATCCTAAGCTTGCTCTCAAAATAATCCTCGAAGGTCGGGTGCTCGATCGGCGAGATGTGGTCGCGGCCGATGTTGAGGAAGCACGCCACGTCAAACGGCAGATTCTCGACGCGTTGGTACTTGAGCGCCTGGCTCGAGACCTCCATGACCATGGACTGGCGACCGGACATGCGGCAGTTGGCGATATGGCGCCAGACCTCGGGGGCCTCGGGCGTAGTATTGGTGCTCTCGTAGCACTCGATGCCATCGTCGGTACTCACCGAGCCGATCATGCCGCAGGACTCGCCCGCCGCCTTGATGATGGACTGGAGCATAAAAGCGGCCGTGGTCTTTCCCTTGGTGCCGGTGATGCCCACGATCTTGACGTCGTGGTCGGGACGGTCGTAGACCTCCGGCGGCAACAGGGCCATGGCCGTGCGAACACTATCAACAACCACCATCGCAGCACCGCTCTCCTTCGCCAGCGGCTCCAGAGACTCGACCAGCGACTCCTCGCACACAAATGCGACGGCGCCCGCATCGAGCGCCATGCTCAAAAACGCGGGCTTAAAGGCAGCACCTTTGCAAAAGAATACGTCACCTGCCGAGACCGCGCGCGAATCAAACGAGCAGCCGGTCACGGCACGCTCGTCAACCTGCTCTGATGCGCGCAGCTCGCCGCACACATCGAGAAGCTTGGCAAGCGTATCGACCGTGGTCACGGTCGCGGAATCCGAATGGTGCATCTTTCACCTTTCTCAGCCATTTGGCAGGGACGGTTTTCATAGTAACTGAAACGTGCTCGCGCAAAAACGGCTCCCGGAGGAGCCGTTACGCGCAGGCATTCGTAGGCCGAGACTAGGCAGCCTGAACAGAAGGCTGGCCCTCGTCGATAAAGAAGCGCTTGTACCACACTAGGAACACGAGCGGCGTATAGATCTTGCGCTGGAAATCGCCCTTGCCCGCAAAGTGCAGATCGAGCAGGTGCATGAGCTCGTCGGTATTGAAGAACTCACTTGCCCACGGCGCGGTGAAGTACTCCTTGACATAGTCGTACCACTTTTGCTCGCGCAGCCAGTAGACAATCGGCACCGGGAAGCCCACCTTGGGACGGGTGGCCCACTCATCGGGCAGCGACTTGTTGGCAGCGTGGCGGAGTACCTGTTTGTTGCCGTTCTCGTTGATGCGGTAACGGTCGGGAATATGCTCGGCGAACTCCATGACTTTGCGGTCCAGGAAGGGCACGCGCAGCTCCAGCGAGTGCGCCATGCACATCTTGTCGGCCTTGAGCAGAATGTCGCCCGGGAGCCACATGTTCATGTCCAGGTACTGCTTCTTGACCAGCTCGGGCTGACCCTTCACGCGCGCATAGATGGGAGCGGCAAGCTCGAAGGCGCCATCGCCGGTGTTGTACTCGGGCTTGAGCACGCCGTCGACCTCGCGCTCCGGCCATACCAGAGCCTGTCCCAGGAACGACTTCTCAGGGATCTCGGCACCCTTGACCAGGAAGTTATGTCCCTTGAAGTACGGCATATGCAGCGCCAGGTTACCGAGCGCGCGACGGATGGGCAGCGGCACCATCTTTTTGTACTTGCGGACCGGGACCGTGTCCTCGTAGTAGGCGTAGCCGCCAAAGAGCTCGTCGGCACCTTCGCCCGAAAGCACGACGGTGACGTCCTTGCGGGCCATCTCGGCCAAGAACCACAGCGGCACGGAAGACAGGTTGGACTGCGGCTCGTCCATGTGATACTGGATGTCCTCGAGCGCACCGAAGAACTCGTCGGCGGTAATCATCTTGCGAACGTTTTCGACGCCGAGCTTATCGGAAAGCTCCTTGGCGTAGTTGGTCTCGTTGAAGTTCTTGTAGTCAAAGCCCACCGAGAAGGTCTTGTCGGGC
>USMR01000037.1 GCA_900555815.1 uncultured Collinsella sp. | reverse complement strand
CGCCCCCACCAAGACCTAAGAGGTCGTGGAGCTAGCGGAGAGCAAGCTGCTCAAGGTCACGGCACGCGAGGTCAAGTCGAGCTACAAGACGCTGACCGAGTTTATGGTTGAGGCCTATAACGAGGCCGAGGAAGTGTGTCAGGCCGGTGGTCAGGCTGCGGGCGTGCCCACGGGCTTCCCGTCACTCGACCGCATACTCATGGGCTTCCGCGAGGGCCAGCTCATCATTATCGGCGCCCGCCCTGCTGTGGGTAAGACGTCGTTCGCCCTGAATCTGGCGCTCAACGCTGCCGCTGCCGGTTATACCGTCGGCTTCTTCTCGCTGGAGATGTCGGGCAAAGAAATTGCCCAGCGTCTGATTTGCGCCTACGCCATGATCTCGATCAGCGACTTCCGCATGGGCCGCATTAGCCCCGAGCAGTGGGCCAATATCAACGAGGCCACGCAGACCTTGTCCAAGCTCGATATTCTGATTGACGATACGCCCGGCACCACAGTGACCGAGATTCGCGCCAAGAGCCGCCGCATGCTCCATAACAAGGAGAAGGCAATCATCATCCTGGACTACCTGCAGCTGGTGAGTCCTCCGCCGGGACGCCGCTCCGAGAGCCGTACCGTCGAGGTTTCGGAGATGTCGCGTGGTCTGAAGATCATGGCCAAGGAGCTCAAGATCCCGCTCATCGCGCTGTCGCAGCTCTCGCGTCAGGTCGAATCCCGTACCGGCAAGCGCCCGCAGCTTTCCGACCTTCGTGAATCGGGCTCCATCGAGCAGGACGGCGATATCGTTATGTTCTTGGACCGCTCCGCCGACGAGGCCGAGGCCTCGCGCGACGATCGACCCGACGAGGGCGTTACGCGTATCGTCGTGGCCAAGAACCGTTCGGGCCCGATCGGCGACGTCGATCTGATGTTCCTGCCGGCATCCACCAAGTTCTATGAGCTTGATGGGGCACATGCCGAGGAGTAGGACAGGCGCCCGTTGCACGGGTATACTGGGAATGTTTTGTGCTTCTGCGTGCCGGCGTGGCGCGTAGACAGTCCATGAATGTAAGGAGTAAACATGCCGTCAACCGTTTTGGTCGGTGCCCAGTGGGGCGATGAGGGCAAAGGTAAGATTTGCGACCTGGTCGCCGGCGACTTCGATGCCGTCGTGCGCTACTCGGGAGGCAACAACGCCGGCCACACCATCGTCGTCAACGGCAAGAAGTACGGCCTGCACCAGGTGCCCTCCGGCATCATGTATTCCGATCACGTGTCGGTGATCGGTAACGGCTGCGTCGTCAACCCCAAGGTTGTCCTTGAGGAGATCGATATGTTCGAGGCCGACGGCATCACCACCAAGAACCTCAAGATTAGCGGCAACGCGCATGTCATCATGCCGTACCACATCGATCTGGATGGCGCCTTTGAGCAGAAGCTCGGCAAGAAGAACATCGGTACCACCAAGCGCGGCATCGGTCCGTGCTATCAGGACAAGATGGCGCGCATTGGCCTGCGCATGCAGGACATGCTGGACGAGGCACTGTTCCGCGACAAGCTGGAGACCGCTCTCGCCCGCGTGAACCCCGAGCTCGAGCTCATCTACAACCTGCCCACCTACACCGTGGACCAGATTTGCGACGAGTACCTGCCGATGGCCGAGCGCCTGCGTCCCTACATCACCGAGACGAGCCTGCTGCTCAACAACATGATCGATGAGGGCAAGAACCTGCTGTTTGAGGGCGCCCAGGCGACGCTGCTCGACATCGACCACGGCACCTATCCGTACGTGACGTCTTCCAACTGCACCGCCGGCGGTGCCATCACCGGCTCTGGCGTGGGCATGAAGAACGTCGACCGCGTGCTGGGCGTCATGAAGGCCTATATCACCCGTGTCGGTTCGGGCCCCATGCCCACCGAGCTTTCCTATGAGTCCGAGGCCGGCCACACGCTGACCGAGGAGGGCCACGAGTACGGCGTGACTACCGGCCGTCGTCGTCGCTGCGGTTGGTTCGATGGCCCCATCGCCAACTATGCCTCGCGCGTCAACGGCCTCACCGACATCGCCATGACCAAGCTCGACGTGCTTTCGGTCTTCGACACCATTAAGGTATGCGTTGCCTATGACGTCGATGGCGAGCGTTACACGAGCGTGCCTGAGCACCAGGTGCGCTTTGAGCATGCCAAGCCCATCTACGAGGAGCTCCCGGGCTGGAAGTGCGATATCACCGGTTGCCGCAGCTTTGACGAGCTGCCGCAGGAGGCTCAGGACTACGTGGCGTTTATCGAGGATCTGGCACACACCCGCGTGACGTTCATTGGCGTCGGCGCCGATCGCGAGCAGATCATCAACCGATTCTGGAAGTAATCGGTTTATACGGTTATTGCGATATACCCCTTTGCAGCCCGGACGGGCGGCCGAGGGGTATATTTGCTTGCAAAGGGCTCGCGCGGAGCGGGCCGTTCATCCATAGAGGAGGCACCCTTGAAGGCGGACACTCAAACCATCGACATCCTGTTGTTGGGCAGCGGCGGCCGCGAGCATGCTCTGGCAGCTAAACTCGCAGCATCACCGCGCGCCGGCAAGCTCTACATCGCGCCGGGTAACGGCGGCACCGCGAGCTGCGGCGAGAACGTGGTTCTCGACGATTGCGATCCTGCGGCCGTGGCGGCGTTTGCACAGAGCCACGGATGCGGACTCGTGGTAATTGGCCCCGAGGCTCCGCTCGTGGCGGGCGTGGCCGACGCCGTGCGCGCGGCGGGTATTCCCTGCTTTGGCCCGGGTGCCGAGGGCGCCCAGATGGAGGGCTCTAAACTGTTCTCCAAGCAGCTCATGGAGCGTGCCGGCATTCCGACGGCCGCCTACGGCTCGTTTACTGACGAGGCTTCGGCTCTTGCCTATGTGCGCGAGCAGGGTGCCCCGCTGGTCGTGAAGGCTGACGGCCTGGCCGCAGGCAAGGGCGTTATCGTGGCGACTGAGCTCGAGCAGGCCGAGGAAGCCGTGCGTGAGTGCTTTGGCGGCACCTTTGGCGATGCCGGCAACACCGTTGTCATTGAGGAGATGCTGGTCGGCCCCGAGTGCTCGCTGTTGGCCTTTACCGACGGCAAGACCGGCGGCATGGGCGTCTACAGCCCGGTGCCCATCGTGACCGACGAGGAGCACGCCACCATGGTGAAGGTCATGGAGCAGACCGTTGCCGAGCTTGCTGCCGAGGGCATCGACTACCGCGGCTGCCTGTATGGCGGCTTTATGCTCACTCCCGCCGGCCCCAAGGTGCTGGAGTTCAACGCCCGCTTTGGTGATCCCGAGACGCAGGTCGTGCTGCCGCGCCTTAAGAACGACCTGGTCGAGGTCATGCTGGCTTGTGCCAACTGCGAGCTCGATCAGATTGAGCTCGACTGGCGTGACGAGTGGGCCGTGGCCGTTGTCCTGACGAGCGCGGGCTACCCCGGCAGCTACGAGAAGGGCAAGGTCATCACCGGTATCGCCGATGCCGAGGCCATGGAGAACGTGACCGTGTACCATGCCGGCACCGCAGTGGTGGACGGTCAGCTCGTGACCAACGGTGGCCGAGTGCTTGCCGTGACCGCGCTGGGCGATACGTTTGAGAACGCCCGCAACCTTGCCTACGAGGCCTGCGAGAAGATTGATTTTGAGGGCAAGACCTTGCGTCATGACATCGGTCTGCGCGCGCTGCGTGGCCGCGACGCCTGGGATGCCTAAAGTCCGAGAGGGATGAGACGGATGGACGAGAAGAACGAAGAGCTCGTGGATGCGCAGATCGTCGAAGAAGACAGCCGCATGTATGGGCACGCCGAGGGCGAGCCTGGTGGTGAGGTCGCTGACGAGCCGGCGCTGGTGCTGGGCGACGACGACCCGCACGATGCCGAGCTGCACGAGAAGATTCTTTCGGAGGAGTGCGCCTGGAAGGGCAAGATCCTCGACGTTCACCGTCTTGAGGTTGAGCTGCCCAACGGTCACCGCAGCGCCCGCGATATCGTTCGCCATCCGGGTGCGGCGGCCGTTGTGGCGCTGACCGAGAGCGGCAAGATCGTACTGGTGCGTCAGTACCGCACCGCCATCGACCGCGTGACGGTCGAGATTCCCGCCGGCAAGCTCGATCCAGGCGAGGACCCGCTCGATTGCGCCAAGCGCGAGCTGCATGAGGAGACGGGCTTTAGGGCCGGTCGCATTCGCTTTTTGACGTCGATTGTCACGTCCTGCGGCTTCTGTGACGAGATCATTCACATCTACCTGGCCACCAAGCTCGAGTTCGATGCACCCAACCCCGATGATGACGAGTTTGTCAACGTTGATCTGGTGCCGCTGCACGAGCTGATCGACGCCGTGCTCGACGGCAAGATCGAAGACGCCAAGACCGTCGTGGGCGCCTTGGCCTGCGATAGCATCGCGCACCGCTTGGGCGGAGCCGATCTCTAGGTTACGCGGTTTTACCAAACCGCGTAACGAGTCGACGCTGCAAACGTCCCTAAGCGGCAATCTGCCTTTCAATCGTCGCTCGCGTACCGAAGTACGCGTCGCTCCTCTTTCAAGGCACCTTGCTCGCTTAGGGACGTTTTCGCTGACGCTGCCAGATCATTGGCGTTATGTTTGTTGGGACGCTTTGTTTTCAGCCCGACCGGTTCAACCGGATTTCTCACGCTATTTATTTCTCTCCGAGGACTGCATGTTTAGAAGGTTTTTGTCTTATTACAAGCCCCAGATGGGGCTTTTTGTTGCCGATACTGTTTGCGCCCTGGTGCTTGCCGCCATCGACCTGGCGTTTCCTATTATTCTGCGCAATCTGACTGGTGGGCTCTTTACCCAGGGTCAGGCTGCTATTATGCAGGCGCTCGGTATGATCGCGGTTGGTCTGGTGCTGATGTATGCCATCCGTTGCGCCTGTCGCTACTTTGTGAGTTACTGGGGCCACGTGATGGGCGCGCGCATGGAGTCCAAGATGCGCGAGGACCTGTTCGATCAGTACGAGCGCTTTAGCTTTGCGTACTTCGATCGCAACAGCTCGGGTGACATGATGAGCCGCGTGGTCAACGACCTGTTCGATATCTGCGAGGCGGCACACCACGTGCCCGAGTGGATTATCATCTGCGGCATCGAGATCGTCGGCTCGTTTGTGATCCTCTTTGCTATTGCCCCGGTGCTGGCGCTTGCTATGGCCGTGGTGACGGCGGTGTTTGCGGCCATCATGTTTTGGCAGAACATGCGCATGCGCGAGGTCTTTAGCGACAACCGCAAAAAGATCAGCGGTATTAATGCTCAGCTGCAGGATTCGCTGGCCGGCATGCGCGTGGTCAAGAGTTTTGCGAACGAGGAGGCTGAACGCTCCAAGTTCCGCGCCTCCAACGACCGTTATCTTTCGTCCAAAGAGAATATGTATCACGCCATGGGCGTTTACACTGCGACGTATGGCCTGCTCTCGGGCGTGTTGTACGTGATCGTGGTGCTGCTGGGTGGTTGGCTGGTGGCGCAAGGCCAACTGCAGGCGGTCGATATGGCGACCTTCGCGCTCTACATTTCACTGTTCTGCACGCCGCTCGAGACGCTCGTCAATTCGGCCGAAACGTATCAGAAGGCCATCGCCGGCTTTAAGCGCATGGACGAGGTGCTTTCGACCGCCCCGGATATCCAGGATAAGCCGGATGCCGCGGACCTGCAGGTGACGGCAGGCGCGGTTGAATATCGCGACGTGTGCTTTAGCTACGAGGATGTTGAGTTGGGCGAGGGCGGCGCCGACGGACGCCCTGTTATCGACCATATGAATCTGTCCATCAAGCCCGGACAGACCATTGCCCTGGTTGGCCCCTCGGGCGGCGGCAAGTCTACGACTTGTTCGCTGCTGCCGCGCTTTTACGACGTGGCGGACGGATCCATCAGCATCGACGGCCAGGACGTGCGCGACGTGACGCAACAGAGTCTGCGCCGCGCCATTGGCCTGGTGCAGCAGGATGTCTATCTGTTTGACGGTACGATTGGCGAGAACATCGCCTACGGCAAGTCGGGCGCCACGGCAGAAGAGATCGCCGAGGCGGCCCGCCGCGCCAATATCGATACCTTTATCGAGTCGCTTCCGCAAGGCTACGACACCGTGGTGGGCGAGCGCGGCAGCCGTCTTTCGGGCGGCCAGAAGCAGCGCGTAGCCATTGCACGCGTGTTTCTCAAGAACCCCAAGATCCTGATCCTGGACGAGGCGACGAGCGCCTTGGATAACGAGAGCGAGGAGGCGGTGCAGGAGTCGCTCGAGCGCCTGGCGCGCGGCCGCACCACGATCATCATCGCCCACCGTCTCTCGACCATTAAGCATGCCGACGAGATTGCGACCGTCGAGCATGGTCGCGTTGTGGAGCGTGGCACGCACGAGCAGCTTCTCGCCCGTGGCGGCACCTATGCCCGTTACTATCGAATGCAGTTCGAAGGTGCGCGTGCGCACGAGCTCGACTGATTGATATGACAGGAAGTATATGGCTGAGAAGAACCCTTTGACTCCGGAAGAAGTGACGGAGTTATTCTCCGAGTTCGACGCATCCGGCGTTTTGGATCCGACGCTTGCCAAAAAGCGCACCGAGCGCATGCGCGAAAAAGAGGCAGCGGCCAAGCGCGGCGACAAGGCGGCGCTGGCGCAGCTTCGCAGCGAAGATCGCGCAAGCCAGACAAAACAGATCGACCCGCTGTCCGAGGACGACCCTTCGGGCTCGCAGGTGAGCCATACCATTACGAAGACCGCTATGGCTGTGGTCATCGGCATCCTTGTACTGATCGTGGGCATGCAGATTGGCTACGGCGTGATGCGCCGCCTGAACACTGCCAACCTGTCCGAGAGTGTTTCGGTGGATACCGTTTCCACGGCACTGAAGGGCGGCCTTGAGTGGGGTAACGGCTTTACGCAGTTCCCGCTCGACTTTACCGTCGACGAGGCGGACGAGCGCACAGGCACGGTCGAGGTAACGGTGTTGGACACGTCGTCTGCCAACGAGCTCGAGCTGCTGTCCAACGGGCAGATTCAGGCTGCGGCACTTGCGACCAACGCGTTGCTCAACGATAAGATCGACCGCGTGGTGTACAACGTGCATGCCTATATCGATGAGGACAGCAACATCCAGCATGATTCCTTCTTTGGCATGTTCCCCGCGAGGGGTCATCAGAGCGCCATTCTGACGTTCGTGTGGACCAAGAGCTCATCGACCGCTACGAACATCGACTGGA
>USMR01000036.1 GCA_900555815.1 uncultured Collinsella sp. | reverse complement strand
CGGTGGAGCGTTTATTATATTTCGGGCCAGAATCGGCCGATTTTTTAAACTGTCGAAATCCCGAACAAGCAAAGCGATGGTCATGGGTGCATGCCATGGGGCGTTAGCTCAGCTGGGAGAGCGCGGGCTTTGCAAGCCTGAGGTCAGGGGTTCGATCCCCCTAACCTCCACCATGATGGACCTGTAGCTCAGTAGGTTAGAGCGACCGGCTGATAACCGGGAGGTCACAAGTTCGAATCTTGTCAGGTCCACCATCAAAACTGTGAAGAGCCCTGGGGCATTGCCTCGGGGCTTTTTTCTTGTCTGCGATAAATCTCATTTTGGTTTTGTGTGCTGTGCGAAAGTTTGGGTAGTATAGCTATTCAATGCGGCGGACTGCCGCGTGTTAACCGCTACGTACCGGAGGTGTTCCATGGTTCGTGTCGACATAGAGACCATCGTCATGGCCGCCGGTCCCGTGCCATCGCTTATCGTGCTTCGCGAGCGCTGCAGCAAATCGGACTCGCCCGCGCCACTGCGTTCCCTTTCCATTCAGACTGGTTCGTTTGAAGCTGCTGCCATCAGCCGCGGCATCGATAGCGGTCGCGCCGAGCGCCCGATTACCCATGACCTGTTGCTCGATACTGTTGGTGCCCTGGGTGCCAAGCTCGAACGCATCGAAATCGTTCGCGCCGAGCCGCCCGTGTTTTACGCGACGGTTGTCGTGTTGGCCGATGGCAACGAGCATAAGATCGATGCGCGTCCGAGCGACGCCATCGCCCTCGCCGTACGCAGTAATGCCCCCATGTTCGTTGAAGACGACATCATGAATCGCCTGGGCACTGTTTCTACCCACGCCGAGGAAGTCGACGACGAGCAGGAGTTCGAGAAGTTCGACGAGTTCGTCCATACGCTCTCCCCCGATGACTTCTAAATGCGGGGCGTCCAGGTTGCGGAGCGTTCGCTGATGGCCGGCGGGATGTCGGCTGAAGCGGCTGCAATCGCCCGCGAGGCCCAGATGCGCTCGGAGGCTTCTGAGGCGGCTCGCATTGCCTATGTGACGCAGGCCCGCACGCTTCGCGAACGCCGCGGCTCGTTTATCAAGATGGTTGTCATCTCCGCCCTTGTTGCGGCAATCTGCTCGCGCCTTCGTGGTACAGTTGGTGCGCTTGGGTTTTCGATCTCTACGGGCCTGGTGATCTGGGGCGTGGTCGATGCGGTCATGCTGACCAGTCAGATCAAGGTACTCGACAAGCGCGCGATGGATATGATGCGCGCCCGCGACGCTGCCGCTAAGATCGCTGCTGAGGCACAAGAACTGTAACGACGCCAGACTCGATGGGAAGGTCTAAAGATGGCACAGGATATGCAGGACGCCGGTAACGTCTCCGCCGAGCTCGACGCCATGGTGTGCGATCTGATCGGCGCGTTCTTGGACGACCTTGCCGCCGGTGAAAACCCTGGCGTGGTCGTGGCAATTGAGGACGCCGCTTCCAACCGTTATCTGGCGGCGCTCGATGAGGATGGCGAAGAGGCGTGCCTCGAGGCGGCCACCAACTTTATCTCCGAGCACAAGATGGGTCTTAAGGACGAGGGCCTGGGCCGTATCGCTCGCTATGCCATCGGCTACACCGGCTGCGTCGAGATTGACGGCGGCTATCACGATGCTCTGCTCGTGAGCTTCTTCGAAACCACGCTCGAGAGCGGTTTTTCGGCATATGTGCTGTATGAGGGCATGGGCGCCGGCGATGGTTTTATGTGGAGCGACCCTGAACCTGCAGGTGAGGAAACCCCTCTCATCTAAAATCGCTAAAATAAACGAGTTTTCGGTAAAAGGCTCAATATTCCCGCCGAGCGTTGCATTGCTGGGTGGGTCGCATACGCGTGCCGGTTGTATATAGATAGAAGATAGGGGAACTACATGCGCGTAGACAATCTGAGGAACATCGCCATCATCGCTCACGTCGACCACGGCAAGACGACGATGGTCGACAAGCTCCTGCGTGCCACGGACGCCTTCCGTGCCAACCAGCAGGTCGAGGACCGCGTCCTGGATTCCAACGACCAGGAGCGCGAGCGCGGCATTACGATTCTCGCCAAGAACATCTCTATCGAGTACAAGGACGTCAAGATCAACGTCATCGACACCCCGGGCCACGCCGACTTTGGCGGCGAGGTCGAGCGCGTGCTGCGTATGGCCGACGGCGCCCTGCTGCTGGTCGACGCCTTTGAGGGCCCCATGCCCCAGACCCGCTTCGTGCTGCGTCACGCTATCGACACCGGCCTTAAGATCATGATCGTCATCAACAAGATCGACCGTCCGGGCGCCAACCCCGAGAAGGCCTACAACGACTGCCTGGACCTCATGGCCGACCTGGGCGCCACCGACGACCAGCTTGAGTTCGCCATGGAGCACGTGGTCTACGCCAGCGCCATGAACGGCTTTGCCCGTCTTGACCCTAACGACGGCAACATGGACATGTACCCGCTGCTCGATATGATTATCGACGACATGCCCGCGCCCGAGGTTGACGAGAACGCCCCGCTGGCCATGCAGTGCGTGACCATCGACCACTCCAACTTCGTCGGCCGCATCGGTATCGGCCGCGTGTACTCTGGCGCCATCCACCAGGGCGACCAGATCCTGGTTGTCAAGAACGACGGCTCCAGCGCTACCGCCACCGTCAAGCAGCTCTTTACCTTCGACTACCTGGGCCGTACCGAGTGCCAGGAAGTCGGCGCCGGCGACATCGCCGCTGTCGTGGGTATCGACCGCACCGATATCGGCGATGTCTACACCGATCCCGAGAACCCTGTCGAGCTCGAGCCCATCGAGATCGACCCGCCGACCCTGTCCATCGTCTTTGAGGCTTCGACCTCCCCGCTTGTCGGCCGCGACGGCGACATCGTGGGCGCCCGTCAGCTCAAGGAGCGCCTGTTCAACGAGGCCGAGAACAACGTGACCATGAAGATCGAGGAACTCGAGGACAAGAGCGGCGTCGAGGTCTCGGGCCGCGGCATTCTGCACCTGTCCGTTCTGATGGAGTCCATGCGCCGCGAGGGCTTTGAGTTCCAGGTCGGCCGTCCCCGCGTTCTGTTTAAGAAGGACGAGAACGGCAACAAGATGGAGCCCGTCGAGCAGGCCGTCGTCGAGTGCCCGGACGAGTACTCGGGCAAGGTCGTTGAGGTCTTCGGCACCTCCGGCGGCATCATGACGCGCATGGATACCTCGGGCATCGTGACGCACCTCGAGTTTAAGATTCCGACCCGCGGCATCATGGGTCTTAAGAACCGCATCATGAACGTCACCCACGGCGAGGGCGTGTTCTACCACACCTTCCTGGAGTACGGCCCCTATGCCGGCGAGATCGGCAACCGCCAGAACGGCGCAATGATCTCTATGACCACCGAGAAGGCCGTTGCCTATGCTCTGGGTACGCTGCAGGAGCGCGGCCAGCTGTTTGTTGAGCCGGGCACCGAGTGCTATGAGGGCATGATCGTGGGCGAGCGCAGCAAGGCCGGCGACATGGTCGTCAACATCGCTCGCACCAAGAACCTGGGCAACCAGCGTTCCTCGACCTCCGATATCTCCGTCCAGCTGGTGCCGCCCCGCACCTTCTCGCTGGAGGAAGCGCTGGAGTACATCGCCGACGACGAGCTGGTCGAGATTACTCCCAAGAACATCCGCCTGCGCAAGCGTCTGCTCAATGCTACCGACCGCAAGAAGGCTGCCGTTCGCGCCGGCCAGGTCAACAAATAAGTGCCGGGCTTTATAGCGTCTAACAAGAAAGGGCGTCGACCGCAATGGTCGGCGCCCTTTTTGGTGCAAGGGGACAGGTTACTTTGCACCACGGTGGAGGAGGTTATCCCCCGAGCGGCTTTCCAGCCAAAGTAAAGTTGTTTAAACATATACATAATTCCACAGGATATAACCGCTTTGATACAAAACCGTTAACAGATAAATATCAACTGGTATTACATTAAAAGACCTCTTTACCAGCGGTTTACATGACTGTTATCTATATTGTACTTTATGCATTGTGGCATAGACGAACCGTCTTAGAAGTTGCCCCCAATGGGTTCTTGCAATGCGCTAGGTAGGTTCTCGTAGATGTTGGGGCTTGTGTTCGATCCGACGATTCGCCGTATTCCACACTGTGTTGTAGGAATTAAGGGACAACTATGGACGCACACCGCTCGCGGTCGCTTGGTATGGCGGCCCTGATCTTCATTTTGATTAGCCTCACCGCCGCAGTTTTTCACGGCGCATCCCCCGTGCGCGCCGATGACGTTGCGAAGCCCGATCCGATTGCGATCGATGGGGATACGGCGACGGTTGATGTCAGGCTGTATACCGATGAGCACCACACTCAAAAGCTCGAGGATCCCGTAACGTCCACTTCGACGCTCTATGGAGCTTTCTCGGCACAATTCAAAGGCGGCAAGGCGCCTACGCCCGAGAAGAACATCGCTGTCTATAAGCTGCCCAACACCATTGTCGTTTACGACAACGACGGCGGCGACCTCATGGAGGGTCCGGAAGCCACTGCCGCCAAGGCTGGCACGTGGAAGATTAAGGACAATAAGGTCATCTTTGCGTTTGACAAAAACTGGCTTGCGTCAAACCCTGCGGAGATTTATGTCGGAGCCAATTTCTCGTTCGAGTTTGCAGGCAAGGGCACCGGCTCAGGCAGCAGCGCATCTGTCGTGTTCCCTGGTGTGGGAACGATCAAAATCCCTACCAAGGACGGCAAAGTCACGGGGACGAAGTCGGGGACCTTCTCCCAGGGCGCAGATGGCGTGGCCAAGGTTACCTGGACTGTTACGCTTACCGTAGAGTCGTATGCTACGGACGTTAGCTTCACTGATACGCTGGGCGACAACTTCGACTTTGTGAACGACAGTTTCAAGCTCGACGGCAAGAAGCTTGACTCCCAGCCGATGATCGACGGCCAGGTCGTAACCCTCGACAGCCTGGGCAACCTTTCCCAGGGCAACCACACGATCACGTACGATACGGTGCTGAAGAGCGGCGTTGCCGCGAACGGCGGCGATTTGATCAAAGCTGAGAATACGGCAACGTGGAATTGGGCTGGCTCAAGCGACAGCGATAACAGAACAGCTACGGCTGAGCCTGTTACATTCGGCTATGACATGATCAAGAAGTCCAATGGCTCAGGCACGCCGTCGGACATCAAGTGGACGGTCAAGCTCAACCAAGGCAAGCTCAAGGCCGACATGAGCGGCTACATGTTCACTGATAATCTGGACGGAAAACAGACGTATACGGGCAGCTTTACGGTTTACAAAGGCGACTCGGAGGCGAGCGGAGTCAAGATTTGTGAAAGAAAACTTGAACCTAAGGATAATTCCTTTTCCTATACGTTCCCGAACAACCTTGAGGATAAGTACGCCACCTACTGCATCGTTTATCACACCAAGATGAACGACACGAGCTCGTACGACACTGTGCGCAACAGCGCGGCCATCGAGCGCGGAGGCTCCGTTTCCGGTAGCGATGATGGCAGTTTCACGCCGCAGCTGACGGGTGTTGTGCCGATCGCCAAGAGGCTCGTGAGATACGATGAGGCGGCGACGACGGGCAGGGCGACGTGGGAGACGAAGGTCGCGCTGAAGGCGATCGTCAATGCGGCCCATCCAGGCGAGGTGACGGTGAAGGACACGTTTCAGTCGGCATGGTCGCAGAAGCTTGGTGTCGACGAAAGCTCCATTACCATTAAAATCGGCAATACCAAGCTGGTTCCGGGCACCGACTGGAGACCAACGACCAGCTATCCGGGTAATGAAACAAAGAAAAACTACGACCTCAAAATCATCGTTACCGACAACGTGAAAGCCGCTCTCGAGAACGAGGACTACGCCGTTATCACCTACGACACCACATCAGAAGCGCTGTCGGGCTGGTACTCAAACTTCGCAGCGGTCGAAGCACCGGGCCTGAGACTACAGTGGCCGTTCACCGAACCCGTCAAGTACGTTGTCAACCAAGAAACGGCGCCCGCGGTCGAGAAGCCGGAAACGGAGTCGAAGGTGTCTTGGGTTGAGAACTTCGATTGGCATACCGTTGACGGCTCGGATGAGAAGGGCGCCTGGATCGTCGACTGGACGGTGTATGCAAACCGCCAAAAGGGTAATAAGGGCGCAAATGGCGAGTTCGAATACTATGGAGCTGGAAAGCTGGGCGGGAAACCGCTGAATATCGTTGATAGCCTTCCGGATGGTATGAGCTATGTTGCGAATTCCGCAAAGTATACGCTCGTGCAGAACCCCTATGATAAACATACGGGGCTTCATCGCGGAGGCGAGGCCAAGGAGGTCGTTACGGGTCGGACGCTCGCCGCCGACAACGTCAGCCGCAACGGCAATACGGTCACCTTCTCCATCCCCACGACTGAGCTTGAAAGCTATGCCGGCTACGCAAAGCTCACGTACAAGACGGCGGTCAAGCGCGGTGAGCTCGATACCTCCACAAACGAGGTGAAGTTCACCAACAAGGCCAGCGCCGAGTCGGGAAGCAAGAAGTTCGAATCCGGCAGTGGCACCGTCACCATCAAGAACAACGTTATCAAAAAGACTGGCGAACAGGTCAGTAGTAGCAACCGCATTAAGTACACCATTCTTGTTAACGAGTCTGCCGTTGCCCTTAAAAATGGCACCGACTTCCTTGAGCTCGTGGATACCATGGATGCCTAGGGCACGCTGGTGCCGTCGACGCTTAAGGTCTATGAGTGCGAGAACGATGGCTGGGTTGCGTTGTCCCAGAAGGACTATTCGTCGAAGATGGAGCAAGTCAAGGATGAAGCTGGCTCGCGTACGAAGTTGACGCTCACCGTGCCCGACGAGAAATACCTCAAGGTCGAGTACGAGGTTATCCCGACCGGAAACCCCAATGATAGGGTGCCTCTTTCCAATACCGCGCAACTTACGGGTGTGACGGATGGTTCGGCAACCGATGATCAAACATGGACCGTCAAGAGTGCGTCCGCCAGTGCGGGCGGCAACGGCTGCAGCATCACGATGACCAAGTACGATGCCCAACAGGTCGGAGCGACGCTCGAGGGCGCGGAGTTCACGCTCTATAGTGTGAACATGGATCAGGTCGCAAAGGTGGGTATCGAGAAGGCAAGGACTGAGTTCGGTACCGCTAAGAAGACCGACGCCAACGGCAATATATCGTTCGGCACGAGCGGCAGCGCGATGAGCAGTTGCGTGCTCTACCAGCTCGTGGAGACCGGGGCGCCTGATGGCTATGTCGTAGCGCAGCAGCCCGTCTGGATCTTACTCAAGGGCGACGCGAACAACGAGCATT
>USMR01000035.1 GCA_900555815.1 uncultured Collinsella sp. | reverse complement strand
GTCTGAACTATTCGTTAACTGGACAAAATTGGGAGTAATCGACGGAAAGATGCCCGCTAGACACAAAATGGCTCGATCGTGGACGGCTGCGGTTCTAAGTGAGTAGGCTTTTAGCACTTTGGCGACCAGGCCGTTTTGAAACAAGTCATTTACCTGCGGCTTTATAAAGCAATATGGATGGCGTGCTCGGCAAGTTCCAAAAAGTCTACTCACTTAGTTTTTGACGAGAAACCTATGCCGAAGGCGGTCCTATTTCAGGTAGTTAACAAGTTTGTGAGGCACGAAAAAGGCCCGAACCAATACGGTCCGGGCCTCATTGAGCTAGAGGTTATGTCTCAGGCGTTTGGCTTAGCCAAAGTAGCGCTTGAGCAGGCCGGCGAAAGCCTTGCCGTGGCGGGCCTCGTCGCGAGCCATCTCGTGCACGGTGTCGTGGATGGCATCAAGGCCAGCGGCCTTGGCACGCTTGGCAAGATCGGTCTTGCCGGCGGTGGCACCGTTCTCGGCCTCAACGCGCATCTCGAGGTTCTTCTTGGTGGAGTCGGTCACGACCTCGCCCAGGAGCTCAGCGAACTTGGCAGCGTGCTCGGCCTCCTCGTGGGCAGCCTTCTCCCAGTACAGGCCGATCTCGGGATAGCCCTCGCGATGAGCGACGCGCGCCATGGCCAGGTACATACCGACCTCGGAGCACTCGCCCTCAAAGTTGGCGCGCAGGTCGGCAACGATGTCCTCGGAGACGCCCTCCATCTTGGCGACGCCCACGACGTGCTCGGCAGCCCACTCGAGCTGACCCTCCTCCTGCTTCAGGAAGCGAGAACCGGGAACGCCGCACTGGGGGCACTTGAAGTCCTCGGGCAGCTGGTCGCCGTCGAACTCTTCCACATAACCGCAAACGGGGCAAACAAACTTCATGATTCGATCCTTTCGATCGATGGCGATTGTGCGCTCGTCCGGTCCCGTAAGGGCCCTCTCCGGACGTGCGTCTTGACGAGTTCTATTATCCATAAATGCAACCAAATGTGAAGCCTATTAGGAATGATTTTTAATAAAACATTTTCGAGATATGAAGATGTTGATTGATTAACGATTGGGAGGCCGTCTGCGATCTTTGCTGAGTACAATCGGGCGAGCAAATGTTGACCTATCAACAAATGAAGGAGTTTCCTTTATGCATCTAGCCCGTCGTGCCTGGTGCCGAACATATCAGACGGTTTTTCGCATTGCATTGCCGATCCTGCCCTATACCGAGCCGCGCATTTTAGAGCATGCCGAGGATGTGCCCGCGGTGCTTCAAAAGCGCTCGATCCAGAAGGTCCTTATCGTGACGGATCCCGGCATTGCCCGTCTGGGGCTCACGGCACCGCTCGAGACGGCGCTCGCATGCAGGGGGATTGGCGTTACGGTCTATGCCGAAACGCGTGCAAACCCCACGGTTTCAAACGTGGAAGAAGCGGCGTCCCTGTATCGAGAGAGCGCCTGCCAGGCCATTATCGGCTTTGGCGGTGGCTCGGCCATGGACTGTGCCAAGGGCGTGGGCGCACGCATTGCGCAGCCAAACAAGCCCATCAACAAGATGCGCGGCCTGCTGCGGATTCATCGTCGCCTGCCGCTGCTCATCGCCGTCCCCACCACGGCAGGCACGGGAAGCGAGGTCACACTTGCGGCGGTAATTACCGATGACGAGACGCACTACAAGTACCCCATTAACGACTTTGTGCTTATTCCGCGCTTTGCGGTGCACGACCCCGAGTTTACGCGCGGTCTGCCCGCCTCCATTACGGGGCAGACGGGTATGGACGCCCTGACGCATGCCGTCGAGGCCTTTATCGGGCGAAGCACCACGCCCTATACGCGCAAGATGGCACGACAGGCGGTGCAGCTCATCCACGACAATTTGCTCGAGGCCTATGAGCATGGCGACGACATGCGTGCGCGTCGCAATATGCTTTCGGCGGCGTATAAGGCGGGAGTTGCCTTTACGAGCTCCTATGTTGGATACGTTCATGCCATCGCGCACAGTCTAGGCGGCCGATACGGAATTCCGCACGGTTTGGCCAACGCGATCATCCTGCCGCACATGCTTCGCGCTTATGGTGACGCCGCCGCCCCCAAGCTTGCCGATCTTGCTCGCATGGCGGGCATTGCGCCGGCTACCGCGCAGGACAGTCTTGCGGCCGAGGCCTTTATCGATTGGGTCGACCGCATGAACGAGGCCCTGGGAATCCCCAAATATGTCTCGGGTATTCGCCGCTCCGATATTCCGCAAATGGCGGCCCATGCCGATGCCGAGGCCAATCCCCTGTACCCCGTTCCACTTTTGATGGACCGCTCGGAGCTCGAGCATATGTACGAGGTCGTCGCGGGTGGTATGTTTGAGGACGAGAACTAGGAGGGTGCCATGAACACCGAGGAAATTGCGCGCATCGTCGGCGATCAGCGCGCCTACTTTAAGACGCACGCCACGTTTGATGTCGATGCTCGACGTCGCGCGCTCGTGAGTTTACGCGATGCGGTGCGGGCCCACGAGGCCGATATCGCTCATGCGCTCAAGACCGATTTGGGAAAGTCGCATGACGAGGCCTATATGTGCGAGATTGGCACATCGCTTTCCGAGATTCGACATCAGATTGCGCATGTGGCCCGATGGAGTCGTCCGCGCCTGCGTCCGTGCGACCTCGCTAACGCCGTGAGCGTGTGCAAAACGCAAGCCGTGCCCTATGGCGTCACGCTCATCATGGCGCCCTGGAACTATCCGTTTTTGCTGACGCTCGAGCCGCTCGCTGGCGCCCTTGCCGCGGGCAATACCGTGGTCATCAAGCCGAGCGCCTATGCTCCGGCATCGAGCGCGGTGCTCAGGCAAATCTGTGAAGAGGCATTTGATCCGCGCCTGGTGACGGTTGTCGAGGGCGGGCGCGCCGAGAACGAAGCGCTGCTCGATGAGTGCTGGGACAAGATCTTCTTTACCGGTAGCGTTCCGGTTGGCAAGCTCGTCATGGAGCGCGCAAGTAAAAACCTTACGCCCGTGACGCTTGAGCTGGGCGGAAAGAGTCCCTGCATCGTGGATGCGACGGCAAACTTGAAGGTCGCGGCACGGCGCATCGCCTTTGGTATATGGCTCAACGTGGGGCAGACCTGCGTGGCGCCCGACTACCTGCTGGTCGATACGCGCGTGCACGACGAGCTGCTGGGCCTCATCAAGGAGGAGGTCCGTCGCATGTTTGGCGAACATCCACTCGACAATGAGGATTACGGACATATCGTCAACGCCAAGCATTTTGCGCGTGCGCGCGGGCTGATCGATCCCCATAAGGTCGTGCTTGGAGGTGCCGCGCGCGAGGCTTCGCTCAAGATTGAGCCGACAATTTTGGACGGCGTGGCCCCCGCTGACGCCGTGATGCAGGAGGAGATCTTCGGTCCCATCTTGCCGATGCTGACGTTTGAGAGCCTAGACGAGGCCGAAGCGTTTATTACGGATCGTCCGACGCCGCTGGCCCTGTATATCTTTAGCCAGGATCGTGCGGTTCAGCAACGCTTTGTGCGCTACGTGCCCTTTGGCGGCGGCTGCGTCAACGACACCATCATGCACTTGGCTACGAGCCATATGGGCTTTGGCGGCATGGGCGCGAGCGGTATGGGGCAGTACCATGGCCGCGAGAGCTTCGATACGTTTAGCCACAAGAAGAGCATCGTGAACAAGGCAACCTGGCTGGACGTGCCGTTTCGGTATGCGCCCTACGCAAGCTGGAAGCACAAATTCGTGCGCATGTTTGTGCATTAGAATCAGATGGCGTAGCGACAAACGGTCGAAAGGCGCAGGCAGGATGAATTTGTGTCCGCACGAGTTCGTAGACTTCTCAATAAGGTTAAGCGCCGGTTTATCTGGCCGTTAGGGGAGTTGCTATGTACGAGCCTTCACGTGTTCTTCTGTCATTTCACATTGCAGGATTTCAGTATGCCGATGGCGCTTTGGTCCTAGGCGATCTTAAAGCGGGCGATAAACTGGCGCTGTGTGCCGAGCGCGATAATCCCCATGACCCCGAGGCAGTTGCGATCTACTATGGCAAGACCAAACTTGGCTACGTTCCGGGAAACGAGGTCGGCCCACTGTCCTTGATGATGTATTACGGCCACGAGGACGTATTTGAGGCCCGTGTGCAACAGGTTGCCCCCGAGCGCAGCCCGTGGCATCAGGTGCGCGTTGGGCTCTACGTGGTGGATGCTCGCTAGTCGGCAATGGAGGCTGCCATGTTTGATGACGATGACCTGTTTGATCTGGCAGACGATCCGTTTGAGTGGGATGTGCTACTCGATGACGATGAGCTGGAACAGGACCGTAAGATGCGGCAGGACAAGAAAACTCAGGGTGACGCTTCGAAAAAGCAAGACAAGCGCCGCCGCGGACTGTTCGGCGGGCTCTTTGGATAACCGCCGTATCGCTACGTCTGTATACTTAGCACGAGTTGAACACGTTGCGAAATGAGGGCATAGACGATGATGTGGTTTACCGCCGACCTGCACCTGGGCGATACGAATATCTTGCACGACATGGACCGGCCGTTTGACTCGGTCGAGGAGATGAACCGCAAGGTCATCGATGCCATCAATGAGTGCGTGGCTGCGGACGACCGCCTCTATATTCTGGGTGACTTTACCTATCGTTTGCCCCTGGCGGAGGCGGTGCGCCTGCGCGAGCGTATCGAATGCCAGAACGTGACGCTCATCCGCGGTAACCATGACGGCGACTGGGAAGATTCCGACGTACCGCAGATTTGGGAAGACGTGCGCGATTACCTGGAGATTGCTCCCGGCTATGCCAAGGGCCATCGTCTGGTTATGAGCCACTACCCCATGCTCAGCTGGAACGGCAAGGCACGTGGCGCCATTATGCTGCATGGGCATATCCACAGCAGGGGTGACCGCGCCAACGCACGCAACCGCGATCGCGAGCGCCCTATCTTTCGCTACGATGTCGGTCTCGATGCCAACGATTACAAGCCCGTAAGCCGCGATCAGATTCTTAGCTTCTTTGGGTTATAGGGCGCCAGAACCACCACAAAGGGGACAGGCACCTTTGTGGTGGTTCTGGCGCCGTTGCCATTATGGCGGCGGCGCCTTTTTTGTCCGTGCGGCGCGGTAGAGTGTAGCCGGTTGATATTTGCGTCCATCGAGGAGCTGCTATGAACGAGATCAAGTGCCCGCATTGCGGCGAAGTTTTTAAGGTCGATGCATCCGGCTATGCGGATATCGTCAAGCAGGTGCGCGATGCCGAGTTCTCGCGCGACCTGGATGAGCGTGTGAAGGCAGTCCAGCGTGAGGGTGAGCAGGCGCTGGAGCTTGAGCGCTCGCGTTCGACGGCTGCCTTGCAACAGGCAGAGTCTCAGCGCAATGCCCAGCTTGTCGAGCAGAAGAACACTGCGGATCAGAAACTGGCGCAAGAGGTTGCCAAGCGCGATGCTGAGCTTGCCGAGCTGCGCGCTAAGCTCGAGGGCGCTGCCGCAGAGCGCGAGAGTGCAAGCCAGCGCGCGGCGGTTGAGGCACGAGCCAATGCTCAAAAAGAGAATGCTGAGCTTCAGCGCGAGATCGATGCTCTGAAGGCGGAGCTCAATCACAAGGCCGACGAAGCTAAAATCGCCGAGGCGGCGGTTCGCAATGCAACTCAACATGATCTCGCCGCGCGCGATGCTCAGATTGCAGAATTGCAGGCCAAGCTTGCTGCAGCAGAGAGGGCTCAAGAAATGGCACTCGCAACTGCTGCGGCCGAGGCGCAGCGTAAGCTTGATGCTGCTCACAATGAAGCGGATCGCAGGCTTTCCGATTACCAGACAGAAGTGCGCGAGAAGTTCTCGAACGCTAAGGTACAGTCCGAGCGCGAGGCCGAGGGCCTGCGCGCCCGGTTGCGCGAGCAAGAACTGGCTGCCAAAATGGAGCTCTCGGAAGCAGTTACCGCGGCGGAGCGAGAGCGCGACGAGGCGCGTGCGAAACTGACGAGTGAGTTGGCAGTGCGCGATTCGCGCGAGGAGCAGGCCAAGGCGGCGCATGAGCTCGAGCTTGCTCAAGCCAAGCGCGCGAGCGATGAACTGATCCGCTACAAGGATGAAGAGATTGAGCGCCTGAAGGACATGAAGGTCCGCCTGTCCACCAAGATGGTGGGCGAGTCGCTCGAGCAGCACTGCGAGACCGAGTTTAACCGTCTGCGCATGACGGCGTTTCCTAACGCGTACTTCGAGAAAGATAACGATGCGTCCGAGGGTACCAAGGGCGACTTTATCTTCCGCGAGTGCGACGCGAGCGGCAACGAGGTCATTTCGATTATGTTCGAGATGAAAAACGAGAACGACGAGACTGCGACCAAGCACAAAAACGAGGACTTCTTTAAGAAACTCGATCACGATCGTCGCCAGAAAGGCTGTGAGTACGCGGTGCTCTGCACCCTGCTGGAGCCCGAGAGCGAGCTCTATAACGCAGGGATAGTCGACGTGAGCTATCGCTACGAGAAGATGTACGTGATCCGTCCGCAGTTTTTCATTCCCATGATTACGCTGCTGCGCAACGCCGCCATGGGTTCGCTGCGCTATAAGCAGGAGCTAGCGGAGTACAAGCAGCAGAATATCGACGTCACGAACTTCGAAGCCAAGATGGAGAAGTTCAAGGACGGCTTCTCGCGCAACTACAACTTGGCGAGCAAGCAGTTCGAGTCGGCGATCAAGGAGATTGATGCTGCCATTAAGCAGCTCGAGAAGACCAAGGATGATCTGCGTCGCAGTACCGAGAATCTGCGTCTGGCCCACAACAAGGCCGATGAGCTTACCATTCGCAAGCTCACGTGGGGCAACAAGACCATGAAGGCGGCGTTTGACGAGGCACGCGGGACTGCGACAGAGACAAACGATGAGCCAGCCGAGGCAGATTCGTATGAGGTCGAGGATGCCGAGTAGGGGATAGCGTATAGTGCAAAAGCGGGGCCGCTGGCGATACTGCCAACGGCCCCGCTTCGTTCCAGTATGTACGGCTAGTCCTCGAGCAGGTCCTCGATAAAGCCGACGCGGTAGTTTTTGAAGATGACCTCGCCGCCGTCTTGCGTGGCATCCAGGTCGACATCGCCCATGATGCCAAAGTCGTGGTCGCCATCCTCGTCGGCAAAAATCTGGTGCACGTGCCACACGTGATCGGTCTTCTCGTCGCTCCCGTCGATGGTAAACATCGCGGCGCTGCGGGCATCTCCGTCGGTGAGGATTTCCTCGTGCTGCTCATGGTAGGCATCGAGCGCCTTTTGCCAGCGGACCTCGCTCATGCCCCAGTCCTCGTCCAGGTTGCCCAGCTCGCGAGTGCGATCGAGTGCGGCCAGGCGCACGCGGGCGAAGAGTGCGTTGCGCACCATGACTTCCATGCCGTGGCGGTCGGCCACCACGGCATCGGCCGCCTGCGGGTGCGCTCCGGCCTCGGGCAGCTCGCCGGCGCTCTCCCACGCGTCCACCAGCGACGAGTCGGTGGTGCGCACCATGAAGCCGAGCCAGGCGATGATATCGCGCAGCCGATCGTCCAGCCGATCGGGCGGTAACGTGCGCACGAGCACGCGGAAGGCGTCGGACAGGTAGCGCAGAAGCGTCCCCTCCGACTTCGCGATGCCGTAGCGGCCGATGTAGGTCTTGAAATCGCTCGCCGTCTCCACCATGTC
>USMR01000034.1 GCA_900555815.1 uncultured Collinsella sp. | reverse complement strand
CATCACCCCTTTGAGTTTCACGCTGTGCGTATAGGCCATCCCCAGCCCGAGTACGAAGGCCAGTACCAGCGCCGACATGACACCGAACAGGGGTGGCATCCCAACCGTGAAATAGGGTGCGGGGGCCGTTGCGGCCGCGTCGGGCAGCACGGCTGCGGCGCCTTCGAGCAATGCGGGGAACAGCGCCCGCCCCGTGAGGTAGGTGCCGAAGCCCGAGAAAAGGGTGAAGGCATAGGCCAGCGCCGCCGTGAGGGCCAGCAGGCGCCCGGCGTTGCGTCCCAGGTCGGCGATGCCCGGCGCCACCAGCCCGAGGATGAGCAACGGGATGACGAACGAAAGGAACTGGCCGAAAATCGCATTGAAGGTCAGCGCAATGCGCGTCGCCCAGCCGGGGAGGAAGAATCCGCAGGCGACGCCCAGCGCAATGGCCAGCACGACGCGCGGCAAAAGTCCGAATTTGAATTTCATAAAACGGTATTTTGGTAAAATTAGGAATTAATTTTGAATTCCTAATTCTTAATTCTTAATTTCGCACCATGACAGCGCTATTTCACGACATTATCTTCGGCCCGGTGCATTCGCGGCGGCTGGGCCTTTCGCTGGGAGTCAACCTGCTCCCGCTCTCCTCGAAACTCTGCTCGTTCGACTGCATCTACTGCGAGAACGGTCTCAATGCCGAGCGCCCCTGTCACGAATCGTATAACACGGCTGCCGTGGTGCTCGATGCACTCGAGGCCAAATTGCGCGAGATGGCAGTCGAAGGTGAGCTGCCCGATGTAATCACGTTTGCCGGCAACGGCGAGCCCACCGCCGCACCGGAGTTTCCGCAGGCCATCGCCGGCGCTGTCGCGCTGCGCGACGAGTTTGCCCCAAACTCCAAGATCGCCGTGCTCTCCAACGGCACGCGCGCCGACCGTCCCCAGGTACACGACGCGCTCATGATGGTCGACGACAACATCCTCAAGCTCGATACGGTCGACCCGGCATTTATCCAGCTGCTCGATCAACCCGTTGGCCCCTACGATGTGGAGCACCAGATCGAGACGTTCGCGAGCTTTAACGGCCACGTCATTATCCAGACGATGTTTTTGACCGGCGAACACCAGGGCAATCCTCTCGACAATACCGGCGAGGAGTACGTTGGCCCTTGGCTCGCGGCACTCGAGCGCATTCGTCCGCAGGAGGCGACCATCTACACGGTGGCGCGCGAGACACCGGTCACCGGCCTTGCCAAAGCAGCACCCGACGTCCTCGACGCCATTGCCGCGCGTGTGCGCGCCCTCGGCATTCCCTGCCAGGTGAGCTACTAGCAAAACCACGCAGCAGCTAATGCCCGCCATCCCGCCCCATCAGTTGCGGTGATATAGTTCCTATTTGTGCTGTTAAACCGCTTAAATCGGAACTATATCACCGCAACTTTTATGGACGCGTGGGTGGGCTATACTAGCTGCGGATGAAAGGAAGTTAGCCATGTATGACAAAGGACCCGTACCCGGCCGCAACGACGCCTGCTGGTGCGGCAGCGGCAAAAAATATAAGAAATGTCACAGCGCCTTCGACGAGCGCCTCGAGCGCCTGTGGGAGGAGGGCTGGGAGGTTCTGCCCCGCACGCTCTACAAGACGCCCGCCGATATCGAGGGCATCAAGCGCTCGGCAGCCATCAACGTAGGCGTGCTCGACTACGTAGGCGAGCACATCGCCGCAGGCATGACCACCAACCAGATCGACCAGATGATCTACGACTACACCGTCGAGCACGGTGGTACGCCGGCCGACCTCAACTACGAAGGCTACCCCAAGAGCGTATGCACCTCGATCAACGATGTGGTCTGTCACGGTATCCCCTGCGATACAGACGTGCTGCACGAGGGCGACATCATCAACGTGGACTGCTCCACGATTTTGGACGGCTACTTTAGCGACTCGAGCCGCATGTTCTGCATCGGCGAGGTCTCTGCCGAGCGCCAGCGTCTTGTCGACGTCACCCGCGCCAGCGTGGAGGCGGGCCTGGCGGCCGTCAAGCCATGGCTGCCGCTGTCCGTTATGGCCGAGGCCGTACAAAAGACGGTCGAGGACGCCGGCTTTAGCGTGGTGCGCGAGTACGGCGGACACGGCATCGGCAAGGAGTTCCACGAGGACCCGTTTGTGGGCTTTACCACCGAGGCACCCGATGTGGACACCATCATGGCTCCGGGCATGGTCTTTACCATTGAGCCCATGGTCAATGCCGGAGCGCCCGACATCAAGATCAGCAAGGGTGACGGTTGGTGCGTGCGCACCAAGGACGGCAGCGATTCGGCCCAGTGCGAGGTACAGCTCGTGGTGACCGAGGACGGCTACGAGCTGCTGAGCTGGTAGCCGTGGATGCGCCGGATGCTGACGGGCACGCTCGTCTTGCATCCGGCGTTTTTTTTGAGCGTTTTGCCTGATAAAACCTGCCAAAAAACCTGTCCCTTTTTGCAGGTCGAGCGGAGAGGACTGCTTGTGAACATCCTGGTTTTGCTGCCCATCAATGACCGCCATCGCGCAATTCTTGAGTCGAGCGCTCCGGGCGAGGACTTTATCTACACGAGCGCTGACGCCGCCACGCGTGAGCAGGTCGCCGATGCCGACGTGATCCTGGGCAACATCGACCCTGACATGCTCACGGCATGCGAGCATCTCCAGCTGTTGCAATTGCAGACCGCCGGCTATGACGATTACTTGGCCGCCGGCACCGTGCCGGCTGAAGCCAAGCTGTCTTGCTCAATCGGCGCCTACGGTCAGGCTGTGAGCGAGCACATGTTTGCCATGGTCCTTTCCATGATGAAGCACCTGCCCGGCTACCAGGACTTGCAGCGCGAGCATCGCTGGGAGGATTTGGGCCCGGTTACCTCGCTCAATAACGCCAACGTGCTGGTGCTGGGCGCGGGCGATATCGGCGGCCACTTTGCCACGCTCTGCCGCAGTATGGGTGCGCACGTCCGCGGCATCAAGCGCCATCCGCTCGTCTACCCCATTGTGTTTGAGGACATGGACGGCATGGATGCCCTGTCTGAGCGCCTGGCCGAAGCTGACATCGTCGCATCCTTTATGCCGAGCACACCCGAGACCCGCGGTCTGGCGAACGCCGAGTTCTTCGCCGCGATGAAGCCGGGCGCCCTCTTTGCCAACGGCGGCCGTGGCGATCTTGTGGTCGCTGACGACTTGGTTGCCGCTCTGGAGTCGGGACATCTCGCCGGTGCCGCGGTCGACGTCACCGACCCCGAGCCCCTGCCCGCGACAAGCCCGCTGTGGGATGCGCCCAACATGCTCATCACACCGCATATCTCGGGCTGGTTCCACTTGGAGGCCACGCTCAACAATGTGGTCGACATTGCCGCGGAGAACTTGCGTCATCTGCAAGCGGGTGAGACGCTCCGCCGTTGGATCGAACACTAAGAATTACGCCGTTTTACAAACGGCGTAATGAGCCGACGCTGCGAGCCCGCCGTTTGGCCAACCTGCGGCGCTTTGCTGGCGCGGCCCTACCTGTGGGCTCTCGCTGACCATTATTCGACCAAAGGGGTCTAGCGCTATTTAAGCGTTGTTAGATAGCTTCTTGCATCTTCTACGTTCATTGCTGCGACGGGCGCATGCGAACAGAGCTTGACATCGTTGGTGACCAGTAAATCTGCTTGGGAGCGTATCGCTGCCGCAATGATTAAATCGTCTTCGTAATCGCTATGGAGATTACGCTGCTTGCTCGCCATCCATATGTCACTCAGGTCGCAGGGTACCGGCGTGGCAAGTTGCGACAACACGTCGAGGCAATCCCATGCAAGTGATGTCGCCGCCACGGCGGCATCTTGGGATAGTGAGCCATGCTCTCGCCGATACCATGCCTTATGTTCGCTTGAAATCAAATAGAA
The DNA here is from genome assembly GCA_900555815.1 of uncultured Collinsella sp. Taxonomy (GTDB): domain Bacteria; phylum Actinomycetota; class Coriobacteriia; order Coriobacteriales; family Coriobacteriaceae; genus Collinsella. The sequence continues at coordinate 3,918 of USMR01000034.1, read as the reverse complement.
CAGGTCTTTGGACGATGTCGCCGCATACAGCAAATCCACCTGCGCCGTGCATGCATCGCGTAAAAACTCAATCGCCGCCGAACGACCACGTCGTGAGGGAATGAAGTAATCGAGCCACACGTTGGTGTCAACCAAGATGCGCTTTAGAGCCTCACTCATAGAGCCAGCTCATCTCCTCGCCATAGCGATCCGCATATGCATTCCGTTTGAGCTCTTCGTCGTCCGATGGCTGAGCCCTGACCATATCGATTCCCGACTCACGGCAAGCGGCAGCGAACAGCTTCGATCCCTGATCCATGAGCTCGAGTTTACGTTTGGCGGCCTTTTCGCGCTCGCGCTGTTCCGCCCGGGCACGACTGGGCAGCAGGATATCCTCGAGCGCACCGGGGCGATCGGCCAGCGACGCTGCAAGCTGCCAGAGCGCTCGCACCGCTTGGCTCGGCGTCATACCGGCCCTGGAGAGAGCAGCGTCGCCGCTCCTTTTAAGATCGGCATCAAGACGTACGTTGATCTGAGCGGCTGTTGTGGTCATGGCCCCTCCTTAATACTTCAGAATTATCATAAAACACTATGGTAGATACGTAAAGCATGTATAGCAATAAATTAGTATTAGCCGTGCTCCGTGCACAAAAAGCCGCCGAGGCACATTGCACCTCGGCGGCTACGCATCACCAATCTAGTTCGGTTTCATCCTTTGCATTTGCCCAGATAAAACCTGGCAAAATAAACCTGTCCCTTTTTGGCAGGTTTTTAGAGCTCCACGCTTTCGGCGCCGTTGATGGTTAGGTTGCGCTCGTAGAAGGCCGTGAGGGCGCGGATGGCGTACATCACGTCGCGCACGCCGCCGGTCTCGTAGCTCGAGTGCATGGCCAGCTGCGGCAGGCCCACGTCCACGGCATGCATGCTCGCCTGCATATTGGACAGATTGCCGAGCGTGGAGCCGCCGGCCATGTCGCTCTTGTTGGCGAAGGCCTGCGTGGGCACGTCAGCGTCATCGCAGATGGCCTGGAACACTGCGCGGCTAAAGGCATCGGTGCAGTAGTGCTGATTGGCGGCTTCCTTGATGACGATGCCGCCGTTGAGCACAACCTGATTGCGAGCGTCGCACTTCTCGGCGTGGTTGGGGTGCACAGCATGTGCATTGTCGCAGCTCACGAGCATCGAGGCGGCAAGTGCGCGATGGTACGACTCGTCGTCAAAGCCCAGCGAGCCGTTAATGCGACGCAATGCATCGGCCAAGAACGTCGACATGGCGCCCTGCTTGGTCTCGGAGCCAACCTCCTCGTTATCGAAGCAGCAGAAGACCGAGACATCGTGCGCGTTCTCGGCGCCCAAAAATGCCTGCAGCGAGGTGTAGGCGCAGGCCAGGTCGTCGAGCTTGGGCGTCGAGATAAACTCGTCAGCCCAGCCCCAAATGCGCGCATCCTGACGATTGACCAGGAACAGATCGCGGCCCAAAATTTGCTCGGGCTCAACGTCCAACTCGTCGGCGATCAGGGCGTCAAAATCTCCCTGCTTGAGTTCGCCGGTGCTGATGAGTGGGCACAGGTCGACGGCTCGGTTGGGAGCAAAGCCCTCGTTAACGCCGCGGTTCATATGGATGGCAAGGCTCGGGATAATAGCGACCTCACGCTCGGTGGAAAGCAGACGGCTCTCAATACGGTCGCCTTCGCGCACCAGCACGCGGCCCGCGAGTGCCAGCGGACGATCGAACCAGGTGTAGTCAATCATGCCGCCGTAGGCCTCGGTGTTCAGGCGCAGCGTCTCGCCCGCGCCGTCAAGCTCAGGCACGGCCTTGACCTTAAACGTCGGCGAATCGCTGTGCGACGCCGTGAGCTGAAAATGATAGTCACCGGCAACGCCGTCCTCGCCCCACGTCGCGGCCAGGTCCTCGCCCACCTTAAAGGCAACAACGCTCGAGGTGTTGCGCTGCGTGTAATAACGCCCGCCCGGTTCGATGTCCCACGCCGCATTCTCGGGCAGGTAGGTAAAGCCCGCCTCGTCGAGCTCGGCCATAATGGTCGCCGCCGTATGGAACATGCTGGGGCATGCCTCGATAAAGTCGATAAGGTCGTTGGCGGCCTCGATATCATCGGCCGTCACATGCGCGCGCTCGGGCGTTTCCTGATCCGTCATGCTCTCCCCTTTCGCTGGGTTGATGGTCCCCTCCAGCATACCCCGCCACGCCAGCGCCGCACTCTTCATTCCGTGCTTAATTCCGCGCCACTCACCAAGTTGAGCCATCATGCCCGCGCTCCTTTTGCGACAATTGCGCTAACAGGACGAGAGGAGCCGTCATGAAGCCACGTAACATTGCCATCACCTGCGGTGTCGCGGGAGTCGCTGTCGGCCTTGCCGCTGCCACCGGTATCGTTTATCACAAGCAAATCAAGTCCGCCGCGTCGCTCAAACGCTTGACCGGCTACGCGGATGGCTATGACCTGTACGCAATCGACATCGCCTACGACTACGATCTCGATCGCATCATCGCCGCTGGCGTGCGCGACGACCAGGCCTACATCGATGCCGTGGTGGCGCAGGTGCTGCCCGGTGTGCCGGCACATGTCCAGGCGCCCCAGTTTGCCTGCAGCGCTTTTGTCGCCGTAGATGCCGAAGGCCGCGTGCGCACCGGTCGCAATTACGACTTTAAGGACGACACCTCGGCGCTGCTGGTGCGCAATCACCCACGCGGCGGCTATGCTTCCATCGGGCTTGCCGCCCTTAACAACCTGGGCGATAACACTCCACTTGACTCCGTCGCCGGACGCGCCGCGGCACTCATGGGCCCGTTTGCCCAGCTCGACGGTGTTAACGAATGCGGCGTGTCCATTGCCGTACTCACCCTGGATTCCAAGCCCTGTGACCAGGACACGCAACGGCCCGTCATCAACACCTCGCTCGCCATCCGTCTGGTGCTCGACCGTGCCGCCACCACGCAAGAAGCTGTCGACCTGCTTTTCGCCTACGACATGCACGCCATGGCAGGACGCGATTACCACTTCTTTATCAACGACGCCGCCGGTGACGCGCGCGTAGTAGAATGGGACCCGCGCGATCCGGACCGCGCTTTCAAAGCGACTCCTGTACGCCAGGTTACGAACTTCTACGCCTGCTATGACGACGAAGTGCTGTCCAACCAAAAGAATGGCGAGCTGGGCCATGGTAAAGAGCGCGCCGTCGCAATCGCCGATGTTCTTGACGCCCATGTCGGTGCCCAGGACGAAACGATTGTCTGGGAAGCCCTGCGTGCCGCAGCGCAAGAACCCAATCCGGAAGACATCACCAGCAATACGCAATGGTCGGTCGTCTTTGACAATACCGAACCCGCCGCCGCCATCACGCTGCGCCGCCACTGGGGCGACGTCGACGCCTTTGCACTGTAAGGACCCAGGCTCGTCGACCTTACGCTCGCCTGACGTTGTTTACATTTCTATACGCTTGAGCTAACACGTTTTACCCCCGTATCAACAGTGTGCGGGGGTAAACTTATGCGCATGTTATAACTTGCCCGGAAGGATTCATCATGCTTAGGATCGGTCTTCTTACCAGTGGCGGCGACTGCCAGGCGCTCAACGCCACCATGCGCGGCATTGTCAAAACGCTTATGACCAATAGCGAAGAGCCTATTGAGATCTATGGTTTTGATGACGGCTACCAGGGCCTTATCTACAGCCGGTTCCGCGTCATGACGCCCGCCGATTTTAGCGGCATCCTTACCCGTGGCGGCACCATCCTGGGCACGAGCCGTACGCCGTTCAAGCGCCTGGATATTCCCGAGGCCGACGGCGTCGAGAAGGTGCCGGCAATGGTCCACACCTATCATAAGCTGCAGCTCGACTGCCTGTTTATGCTGGGCGGCAACGGCTCCACCAAGACCGCCAACCGTCTGCGCGAAGAGGGCCTCAACGTTATCGCCCT
>USMR01000033.1 GCA_900555815.1 uncultured Collinsella sp. | reverse complement strand
ATTGTTGCCAGCTGTTGGGAGATGGAAGATGGACTGCGATGGCTACCCATGCGTTCCCATGCCGTTGATGTGCACTGCCTTTGTGCCGGGGCAGATTGACGCTGCGGTTGCAGGCATTTCCGACCCCGATTCACGCACCATCGCCACGGCAGAAGCGCTGTACTTTCGCGGACAGGCCGCCCTCGCTGCCAAGACAGCGCGTCCCTATCTTGACGCCACCGATTCCGCACTGCGCTATTCCGCATGCTTTATCTGCGGATACGCCAGTCTGTCGCTCAACCGTATCGCCGACGCCCGCCGTTGTCTTGCGGGCATCCTCGATACGCCAACTGACGAGGAATCACCCGCCGTCCACGCCACGCATATCCTGTTCGCCTCGGCCGCAAGCGTCCTGTTGCACTTGTCTTCCCCGTATTCTGCCGAAGAGTTTTATCCGCTTGCGGCGCATCTGCCCGAAGGCCTGCGCCTGTTCGCCAGCTACGTGATGGCGCATGCCCTGTACCTGCGCGGCGAATATGGCCGCAGTCTGGGCATGGCGGAAAACGCCCTGATCATGAAACAGGGGAGCTATCCGATCTCGGAACTGTTCCTGCACCTGGCAGCTTCCATGGCATGCATGAGCCTCAAGGACATCGACGCCGCTAAAACGCACTTCGGAGTTGCTTGGAACACTGCGCGTCCCGACGGCCTTATTGAGCTCATTGGCGAGCATCACGGCCTTTTGCAGGGGCTCATCGAGGCATGCCTAAAATCGCAATACCCTGACGATTTCGCACGTATCATCGAGATTACGTATCGATTCAGCTACGGCTGGCGGCGCATCCACAACCCCGATTCGGGCGAGGACGTTGCCGACGATTTAACGACCACGGAGTTCGCCATGGCCATGCTCGCCTGCCGCGGATGGACCAACGCCGAAATCGCTCGTCATATGGGAGTATCGCCGGGCACTGTCAAAAACCGCCTATCCAGTGTGTATGCAAAGCTTGGCATCGGCACGCGCACCGAACTGGTCGCGCATATGTTGCGTTAGCGACCGGGCTGCCTAGCGCAGCATGCGCGCTCCGGAGCCCCGGCGCTTCGCTCGCTCAAATTGGACATTTTGGCCCTCGGACGGCACTACCGTGGCAGGATGCCTTCTCGCAAAATTGGATTATTTCCACCGATACCTGCGGGATGGGAGCCAAAGATGCTTGATCGCCGTTCGTTACTTGTTGCCGGAGCGTCCTCGCTGGCGAGCATTATGTTGCCGCGCGTGCCGGGAAGCGCAAACGCCTTCATATTCCCTACCCCGCCCACCGAAGCCTATGCCGACGAAAAAGACCCCTTCAGGGTGCTCGTTCTCTCGCGCACCATGTTTGGTGTGGTCGTGGTCGACGTCGCCAACAAGAATACGCCCATCACGGGTGCCCAGGTCACGCTCACATCGCGCTATGCCGCAGGCAAGCAGCTCACCGCCACTACCGATGAAGAAGGCACGGCCATCTTTGAGGTCGCGCCGCTTTCGGAAGGCTACGTGGACGAGGCAACGCTTCTCGACGCGTACGACTTTAACGGCGGCATCTCCATTAGCATGGCGGGCTACCGTGATGTCGAGATTCCCCTTGCGCGTATCCAGGGCGGCACCGCCATAACCGCGCCCACGCGTCCGCTTTCCGACGGCGAGCCGTACTTCCGCCAGCTCACATTCGACGAATGGGACATCCAGTACGCTGAAGCCACGTTCATGGCATTGCCGAAGGACGACACGGCAAACGGGCAGCCCGATACGCACTCCTTTACCGTGCAGGCACATCTGCCACAGGGTGGACAGGCAACGCTGTGCATCAACAAGGTATTGCCCGCCACGGGCAGCTCAGCCGAAACCGTCACACAGATCGGCCAGATCAAGGCCGGTGCATCGGGTGCGAATAATCTGGCAACGTTCACACTCGAAGACAAGCTCCTCGATGCGGCATCGGGCCTTCTGGAAGAAGGGTGCAAGCTGCGCTTTGTCCTCGACTATCAGGGCAAAACCTACACGCTCTCCTCCCCCATGGCCGTTGTCGCCGCGCCGGCCGCAAAGGCGGAATCAGGCTCGACCACCATCATTCCCACCACCATGGACCAGGAGATCACTCCGTTTGATTTCCCCGCATCGTTTCCCGGCATCGGTGGTAATAAGTTCACGTGTTGGATGCCCACATTTCCAATCCTCTTCGATTTCTCGTTTGCTGGATACGTGCTGTTTGGCGGAGGATACAAACCAGCCAGCTATATGAACGATTCGGGCAACCCTGATCCGGAATACTGGAAGAAATCGCCGCGCGAGTCGGGCGCCAAGCAGGCAAACCGCTACCTCGACGAGATGGAGGGGAAGTGGAATCAGTACAAGAGTATGAGTGCCGGTTCGGGCACCGATCCAAGAAACACCAAGCTCCTTCGCCACCATTGCACGCCGCTGTTCACGATGGATATCGCCACACAGTTGTACGGCTCGCTCGCCTACGATTGGGTGGGCAAAACCTGGGGTAACAACAACGACCCCGCATACGGCAATATTAAGGACCTCTTCCAGGTAAGAACCGACCTCAATTGGACCGAGCAGTTTACCCTAGGACCGGTGCCATTTTTCCTAAACGTCAACCCCTGGGTGCTGGCAAAACTGGCGCTCGCCGTGGGTGTCCACACGCACGGCAGCGGCGCGGCGTTTTTTAAAAACATTTCGCTCGACTATTCAAACACGTCGGGCTCGTTCACCATCTAGATCGGGCTTGCCGTCACCTTTGGCGCCGGCGTTGCAGGCGTCGCTTCGTCTGCCGTGCGCGGCGCCGCATCCCTCACGCTGTTCATTGGGTACGAGAAGGCAGATGGACACCAGCTTCCGCGACTGCGCGTAGGTGCAGACGTCGATGTCGATGTGATACTCCAGTTCGTAATGTTCAAGTGGACCACCAAGGCTTGGTCGGGGTCGTGGCCCACACTCATCGATTCGTGGAATATGTCGGTGAACAATGGCGACCAGTATGTGCTCCAGCGCTCTGAGCTCGCATTGGGTGGAGATACGCCTTATACGCTGGATGCCCGCTTCGGCTCGGCCGGCAACATTGAGGCGGGCGGCGTGCCGCAATTTATCGCATCGGCCACCATCGTCACCAACGCCGAACTGCTCGCACGCGCCGAGGTTAAGGCCACTGCCGTAAACGCCGCGCCTGTCGTGCGCGATTGGGATCAAGCGGTCACGCGCATTGAGCTCGAGGCGGATGCAGAAAGCGACGACACGGGACAGATCGAGCATTTCGTCCATGCACTGATAGAGAACGACGAAAACGCCGCGCCGATGTATGAGTACACCTACATCGGTCAGGCAACGAACACCGTTGCCGACCCGAACGCCAATTCTGCCGGCGTGTCGGAGGACGAGCGTGGCGGCATCAAGCCCTCGAGCGACAACGTGCTGTTTGCTGGCGTGCTCAGCGAAGCCCACATGAAGCTGGCAATGATTGCCGGCGTAGAATGCCTGTTCCGTATCGCCTCGGTGCGCTACGGCGACAATGGTCGCTCGCGCCTGGTGGTACACACAAAGGCAAACGGAACGTGGTCCGCTCCCACGCCTGTGGACTTTCCCCTTGGGTTTGGCGAGGGCGACGTGGAGCGCGACGGCATATACGATTACGACTTCGACGTGGTGGAATATACGGACGGAAGAGGAAACCAGGACGCCTACGTGCTGCTGGTCTCGGGCGAGCGCCCCGCCGGTGACAACACCCTTTTCGATACGGCGAGCACATCCGGCATACTGTCCGTTGTGCGCCTGCGCATAAGCAACGACGGAGTTCGCGTGATATCGCACACGTCGTGGCGCAGCATCTCGCGCGGCCGCCTTCAGGAGGATGGCTACCATTGCCTGCAGTGCCCACGTATCACGGTGAGCAAGACACTTGTCGACGGGCGCCTGTCGGGCGCCTACCTCCACCGTCGCGGAACCACCGCAGAAAAGGCGCTCGGCAGCGAGGCCGAGGTTGCGCTGGAGTGCTTTACCCTGTGGTCGGACGTTTCGGGCGACAGTCTCACGTTCCGTCAGGTCCTCCGCTTTCCACAGGCACCGTCGAGCATCGAGCTCGGCGCGCCCGAGAATATCAACGGCAAAATGGTGGTGCCCGTTGCATACGAGACCGCAGGCGGTTGTGGCTGTGCATCGTACGCCGTGATCGGCCAGTCCATTGCGGGCTGGGGCGTTATGTCGCCAGATGCCACAGTACCCCACGCGGTGCCGTGGCCGCAGCACACGGGCTTTTTGTCTACCGTCAACGAGCAACTGCAGCATATTACTTGGACGCGAGGCGCATCGGCATTTGCAACGCAGCCCGTGGGTGCCGCAGGCTGTGGCCCGGCATCGTTTAGCGTAAGCAACAACGGCAGGTGCGTGCTCTATGTAGAGAACACCGATGGCAAGGTGGGGCAAACCTACGACGAAGAAGGCAACCCGGTAGCAGTGATGGGCAAGCACTTCCGCATCTTCGCCAGCACCTTGTCAGGCGATCTGTTTACGGAGCCGTTCGTGATGTGCGAGCTGGACCATCCCGTCGATCAGATAACGACATTTTTGACGTCGGGGAGCATGCTCTCCGCGCTCGCCACGCACATTGTGAGCGCGGAGAAGAGCGAGGCAGAACTACACGGCATCGAAGTGCCCTTGGTGGCGTGTGCCACTCCGACGGGCGCGGTCGCTACCTCGGGCGCGGTGGTGCCCGGAGCAGCAGGCGAATCCTTCATGGTCACGGTGCGAAACGACGGCAACACCTTGCTGACCGCCGGCACGATCGATCTGTACCGAGAGGGCTCCAGCCAGCCGTTCTCCAGCGCATCCATCGGGTTCGGAGCGAACGCACGCATGGCATCGATCTACGATCCGGAGCTTGCCGAGGATGCTTCGGCCAACGACATGGCACACGTGAAGTACGCGCTCGAGACGCTGGGCGCACGTTTTGCAACGCACCCGCTGGTAGCCGACAGCGGCAACGCCGTGCTGGCACCGGGTTGCACGGCACAGTTCCGCATGAGCTTCGCCATCCCCGAGAGTTGGAGCGACGAGGTGGGCAAACGCGTAACGCTATATGCGAAGGCGCGTAATCTGGTGGCGCTCGATCCCGTAACGCTCGAGGAAATTCGACCGGGCGCAAACTCGGCGCTGGGTGCCGTACTGCACGAGCTTCATGTGCCCGACGCGGCATGCGAACGCTCAGAAGTTCAGGTCGGCGTATGCGACAGCGCGGATACGACAGAACTTCACGACGCCCCGATGACAGCAGACGACGATGGCGGCTCGAGTGGCGGCGGTACCGACGAGGGCGGCGGCTCCGGCGGAAGGAGCTCCGGCAGTGGCAAGGACCACAGCAATAACAAGCGCTCCGGAAAAGCGGGCGCGCTCGCTGGCACGGGCGATGTCAATGCTCCCCTTACGGCAGCCGCTACAGCACTCGCCGCGGCAGGCGCCGGCCTCATCGCCTACAGCGCCCGCCGCACGGCGCTCGAAAAAGACACCGCCAATGAGGTCAATTCGGATAGGTCTCGCTAGCTCCTAGTTACTTTTGTGAGAGACGCCGACTCGGCTCATCGAACACCAAAAGGGGCTGGCCCCGATAACTCGGAGCCAGCCCTGAGTCGCCTGACATGGGAATCGCAACCCGCTACTTGAGCTTCAATGCCTCCATCATGGGCGCGGCGGCGGCCCAATAGATCTTCCAGCCAATCGACACGCGGACGGTCTCGCCCGTCGCGGGAGCCGTCGCAAACAGCGTATGGCCGTTGTCGGGACCGGTAAAGCGCAGCCACGTTATGCCGTTGTACTCGACCTGGTCGGTTGTTGTCTCCTTGCCTTCGTAGACCTGCTCTAGGCTTGCAACCTCTTCCTCCGGCGAGCGCGGGAAGATGCTGATGTTCAGGCGTCCTCCAGTCTCGTCGTGGAAGAAGTTTGCCTTTTCGCGCTCTTCGTCGGACGAATCCAGCGTGTACCCATCGGCGGCCTCGATGCTGTACGATGCGCAGTCGATGCCCGTTAAATCTGCCTTCTCGCCAGAATCGGCCACGCCGCCGGCCGCCTTGAACTCCTTGGTCTCGCATCCCGTGGTGTCAAAGTGCATGGCCTCATGATTCTTGGCGGGGGCATAAGCGTCTACGAACTCGACAGTGATGGGCCCGTAGTACGCCGTCTTGGGCGCCCAGAAATACACGTACTCAACGGTCTCGCCCGGGCCGATATCTGGCCTCTCGGAAAGGTCGATGCCCTCGTGCAGCTCATCGGGAGCCTCGCTTGCAACGTAGTCGAGCACGGCCGCCTTGCCGGAAGTAAACAACGGGTCGCCTGCCTCAAGATCGCCCTGGGCAGCATGCACGTTAAAGGAACTGAACGTCCTGTTCTTTGTGTTGTTGTTGGTGATCTTGATGTGCAGGTAAAAGCCGTCCTGCAGCTTGGCATCGCCGCGATAGAACGTACCGTGAGCCACCGACTCATAGGTAATGCCTGCCACCTCGACCGTCTGCGAATCATAGGCCCTGGGCTTTTCCTGCACAGGCGCGCTGCCGCCCGAACCGCCAGGCGAGCCGCTCGGAGCACTACCGCCACAGCCGGCCACTGTACACGCCAGCACAGCCGAAAGCGTCACGGTGGGAATTCCTAACAGCAGTTTCTTTGTCATGGGCCTCATCATTCTCACCGCTCCTTTCGGCTTGCAGCTCATCCATTGCCCGAGTCCCAAGTCGACCCCGTGGCATCGGCTTCCACTATGAGCGTATGACGAAACACGGCGCCGGCGAAGTGACCCGTGGCCCAAATAACGACCCACCAGCGTTCCTTATGGGCCAAAAGAACTCGCACATGCACGCCCCCGGCCCATAAAACGAGACGTCTGTCCCAATGTTCGATTCGATCCAACAATCCGCACGACACGTTTTCGACAACGTATCCAACCGCAAACGCAGCAAGACGCATTCGGCCGCCTTCAAATTTACTCGGGCAGAACCGACTCGGTTTTGTCCGAGTAAACTCGAGCATAAACTGATCCATGCGATACAATTAACTCGGACAAAACCGAGTCGGAAGGAACCGAGTAAGTGGAATTCATTGGCAGGGAGCGTGAGCTCGCCCGTATTAAGAAAACGCTCAAAGCACCCGAGCAGCGCAATGTTCTCATTTACGGCAGGCGTCGCGTCGGAAAAAGTGAGCTCATCAAGCAGGCGCTAACCGATTTGCCGGACGTCGCAACGGTCTATTACGAGTGCCGCCAAACCTCCGAGGCAGACAACCTCGAGAGTCTGTCCGTCCTTGTTGCTGAAGCGCTGAGCTTTCCTCCGCTCGCCTTCACAGGCATCCGCGAGCTCATCGAATTTCTGTTTGCCCAAGCCAAAGACAAGAACATTACCCTTGTTCTCGACGAATACCCCTACTTGAGAGATGCGGTTAAAGGCTTAGACAGCATTCTTCAGACCTCAATCGACGCCCACAGGGAAGACTCACGTTTAAACATTGTCCTTTGTGGCTCCTACGTTGAGATTATGAAATCCCTCATCGAGCATGAAAGCCCCCTCTACGGGCGAATTGATCTCGCGCTTGAGCTTAAGCCCATGGATTACTTTGACGCTGCGAAGTTCTATCCCGCGTTCTCGCCCGAGGACAAGGTGCGACTCTATAGCGTTTTTGGCGGTATCCCCTTTTACAATCGCCTCATCGATCAATCCCAAAGCGTACGCGACAACATCATCGAGCTCGTCACGGAACCTGGCGCACGCTTAGAAAGCGAGGTGCCGTCCTATCTCAACGCCGAGATCTCGAAGATGACCAACGCCAACGAAGTTTTCG
>USMR01000032.1 GCA_900555815.1 uncultured Collinsella sp. | reverse complement strand
ACAGTGACGCCGAGAAGCTTCGTGCGTTCGAGTTGCTCGACGAAGTGGGTCTGGGCGAGTTTGCCTATCGTCGCGCCGACCAGCTCTCGGGCGGACAAAAGCAGCGCGTGGGTATTGCTCGTGCACTCATTCAAGATCCGCGCATCATTTTATGCGACGAGCCTATCGCGAGCCTTGATCCCAAGAGCAGCCGTGCTGTCATGGAGCATCTGCGCCGCGTGACACGTCAGCATGGCATCACGTGCATCGTCAATCTGCATCAGGTGGACATGGCACTTGAGTTTTCCGATCGTATCGTGGGCCTGCGCGCGGGCGAGAAGGTCTTCGAAGGCACGCCTGCCGAGCTGACGCTCCAGATGATTGCAGCGATTTACGGCGATGATGAAGAGGGCCGTATTCCCGTTCCGGTGGCCGAACCCCAAGCTGCCGCGACGTCTGCATCCGTCGGCGTGGCATCCGCTGTTCCCTCTGGAGCCCTGCGATGAGCGCGGGAGAGTGCGGCGCCGTGCCCGCCGGTTCCTATGGCGATGTGGGCTCGGGAAAGGTTCCCGATCTGAGCTGGTTCAAGAAGCGCCAGCTGCGCACGCTCGTGGCGCTCGTTGCCATCGTTCTTGTTGCCGAGGGCGCGTCGCTCGTCAGCGACTTTAGCTTTGGGTATGCCTTGGGCTCGGTGCCGGCGGCCATCGTATGGATGCTGCAGAACTTCTGCCCCACGGCATCGTCGTTTGGCCAGCTGGGAATGATTGCCGCACAGGTGGTGTCGACGGTGTTCGATTCCATCGCCGCCACGATGCTCGCGGCGCTTTTGGGCATCGTTCTTGCGGTGCTGGGCTGCTCGAGCGTTGGCGTCGAGAACGGCGCCGTGCGCGGCGTCATTCGCGTGTTCGCCAATATCTTCCGCAATGTTCCCATGATCGCATGGGCGCTGCTTTTGCTCCTTTCGTTCAAGCAAAACGAGTTCACGGGTTTCCTTGCGCTCTTTTTGGCGACGTTTGGCCAGATCACGCGCTTTTTCCTCGATACGCTCGATGAGATTCCTTCCGGACCCATCGAGGCGCTGCACAGCTGCGGTGCCAGCTTTTGGCAGATTGTTTTCCAGGCGGGCCTGCCGCTCGCCGTGGCAGAGCTCATGAGCTGGACGCTCTATATGGTCGAGACCAATATCCGCGAGGCCACGTTGGTGGGCCTGCTTACCGGCACGGGTATCGGCTTTGTCTTCAACTTGTACTATGCCTCCTTCCGGTACGACTGCGCTGGCCTGGTGATCCTTGTGACCATCGTTTTGGTGCTCGTGGTCGAGGCGATTTCCAATGCTGCAAGGAGGTCGATGATCTAATGGGGACGTTCGAATTGACTCCCGCTGCAGCCGGTACGATTGAGCGCACGCACGCCGGGCACATTCGTCTCGTGTCCCGTCAGGGGCGCAACTATTCGGTCGCGCTCACCTTGGGTGTCCTGTGCCTTTTGACGGTCGTTGCGTTTGTGCGCATGGATTTTGGCACGGTGGACCTTGGTCGTGCAATCGCTCAAACCTGGTCTGATTTTTGCGCCATGATGTTCCAGCCGGCGTTGGATCCCCCGTTGGGAGCTGCACATTTTAGCTGGGCAAAGGTTGCCGAGAGTACGCTGGTCACCATTGCGGTCACCGTGCTGTGCACCATCATCTCGGCCATCATCTCGTTTTTCCTGGCGCTGGCGGCATCCGAGAACCTCTCGAACCCGCTCGTTTCCAATGCGGTCAAAGGGTTTGTCGCCATCATCCGAGCAATTCCAACGATCCTGTGGGTGCTTGTCTTTACGGTGGCTATCGGCCTTGGATCCGAGGCGGCAGTGCTGGGAATCTCCTTCCACTCCATCGCCTATCTCACCAAGAGCTACTCCGAATCAATCGAAGAGATCGATGCCGACGTGATTGAGGCGCTCTCTGCGAGCGGTGCGAGCTTTTGGCAAATTGTGTTCCAGGCCATTTGCCCTGCCACCATCACCAAGCTGCTCTCGTGGACGTTCATTCGCTTCGAGATCAATTTTGCCAACGCGGTGGCCGTGGGCGCCTTTGCAGGCGCGGGCGGTATCGGCTTTCAGCTGTACCAGGCGGGCAACTACTACTACAACCTGCACGAGGTGGGCGTGATCGTCTATGTGTGCCTGGCCGTGTCGTTTGCGCTCGAGTTCATTTCGGTTCGCCTTCGCCGTCGCTACATCATCGACTCGGATAACTAAGGAAAGATTTACATGCTAACAAGAAGAGAGAGGACCGAGGTCCTGGTTGAGAGCGGCCCTGCGCTTGCGCTCGAACTGGCGAGCCTGGTCGAAACCAACGCTCCTGTCGAGGATATCGTGCCGGCGCGCCAGGGCCTTGTGATGTGCCAGGTGCGCGAGACGGCTCGCAACAGCCGCTTTTATCTAAGCGAGGTGCTTGTTACCGAGAGTCGCGTGCGCATTGGCGAGGCGGACGGCCTGGGCGTGCTCATGGGAACCGATGCCGCGCATGCTCGCGCGCTCGCGGTGATCGATGCCGCCTATGCGATGGAGCCGGCGCCTGCCTGTATGGCGGAGCTTGAGCGTCGCATCGAGGAGACACAGGCCGCGGTGTCGGAACGCGCGGTTGCGCAAGACGCTCGAACCTATGTATCGCGCGTTGAGTTTGATGAGATGTCCGGTCAAGACATGAGCGTTCAGGCGGTGGTCAAATGAGCGAGCAGGATGAGGTCTTCGACCGCGATCCCTCTTTGGACGAGCGTGCCTTTGAGCTGCAAGGGACGTTTCGCACGGTTCTTGACTGCATGGCGCGTCCCGGCGAGGTTTGCCGCCTGTCTGTCACGGATGCCTATGAGGCAGAGGCCAAGCGCTGCGGTGTATTCCCCGCAACGCTGATGCTGGCCGACATGCTGCTTGATAGCGGCACGACCTTTTGTATGGCGACGGTGGGCTACGAGCATGCCGCTCGGCAGATTGCGAGCCGGACGCATGTGACGCCCGCGGCGCTGGGTACGGCTGCATGCGTGATCGTTCCGGAGGCGTTCCGGGGCGAGGATGCAGCGAGTGCGGTTGCCGAGCTTACGGCGGGGACTCTTGAGCAGCCGCATCTGGGTGCGACGGCTATCGTCGAATGCTCGGTGCTTTTGGGTCTAGACGCGCAGGGCATGCGTGTAGGTTCCGCCTCTCATGCGTGCGCCAAGAGCGCCTGGGAGCTCAGCGGCCCCGGCGTCGACGGCGCTGCGCACCTCTCCTGCGATCGCGGTGATGTATTGCGTGCGCGCGTTGCGCGTAAGGACGAATTCCCCTGCGGCATCGACCTGATGTTTGTAGATGGATTTGGCCATATCGCCACCGTTCCCCGTTCCAGTGCCTGCAGGGAGGTTGAATCATGGGATATGTAGCTGTCTCCGGCGGCGAGCAGGCGATTGCCGCGTCGCTTGAGCTGCTCGAGCGCGAGCGCGTTGCGGGTGGTCGCACGCTCGATCCCACGCTCATCATCGAGGCCATGCCGCATGCGGTCGAGCAGGTGCAGTCCGAGGGTTCCGTTTGGGCTCCCGAGGTTGCTGCAATCGCACTCAAGCAGGCATCGGGTTCTATCGAAGAGGCGGTCTTTTTGGTACGTGCCTACCGCTCCACCCTCGAGCGCCTCTACACATCGCGCGTGATCGATACGGGTGAGATGCGCGTTTCGCGTCGCAACTCCTCTGCCTTCAAAGATATCGAGAGCGGGAAGAATTAGGGCGCGACGCGCAATTACAGCAATCGCCTTATCAACTTCTATTTGAGCGAAGAGGAAGATGCCGATGTCCGTGCCGCTCGTGCTGCAATCGATGAGCGTCTGGAAAAAGCATCCGAGGCTTTTTACGCTGTGGCCGAGGCCGCACCTCTCGACCGCGTTCCTAAGGTGTGCGATTACCTGCGTCAGATTGGCATGATTCGTCCCTGCGCCGTGGATGATACCGAGCCCATCGACATCACCAAGACTCCGCTTTCCACGCCGGCACCTCGCAGCGTCATCCTGCAGGCCCTTTCGCGCGGACTTACCCAGGCGGTCATCGCTATCGGATATGCGGCTATCCGCGGTTTTGGCATCTCCCATCCCACGGTGGGCGAGCTGCGCCGCGGCAGCGTGCCGGTGACGATCGATGCCCCCGGTGTCGACCCTGCCCAGGCTTCTGCCGACGACGCGTACTATCTGGGCGCACTTCCGGTTTGTGAAGTCGAAAGCCTGATTGCCGACGACGAGGTTACCGAGACGGGCGAGCACGTGAACGCGCTCGATGTGGGTTACGGCCTCGTCACCGGCAGCGACGAGAGCAAGGCTATCGCCATGAGCGTCCTTGACCACTCGCTGCGCGTCGACGACGTGCGCTATCCCACGCAGGACCAGGAGTTCGTGCTCTATCACATCGATGGCGTGGAAGCTACGGGCTTTATCAGCCATCTTAAGCTGCCGCACTACGTGACGTTCCAAAGCAAGCTCGATGCGGCCCTGCGTTCTATGAATCATGCCGAGGAGCAGAAGGAGGACGGTTCCTGTGCAGCGCAACTATAACTTCGCTTTTTTGGATGAGGGATCCAAGCGCGAGATTCGCCGTGCGATTTTGAAAGCTGTTGCCATTCCGGGCTACCAGGTGCCGTTTGCCAGCCGCGAGATGCCCATCGGCCGCGGTTGGGGCACGGGCGGCCTGCAGGTCACCTTGTCCTGCATCGGTCCCGACGATGTGCTCAAGGTTATCGATCAGGGCTCGGACGCGAGCGTCAACGCCGTGTCCATCAGGAGCCTCGTGCACGAGACCACGGGCGTCGAGACCACCACGGCCACAGCGGATGCAACCCTTATCCAGAGCCGTCATCGCATCCCCGAGCTTCCGTTGCGCCGCGACCAGCTCATGGTGCTGCAGGTTCCCATGCCGGAGCCCCTGCGCACCTATGAAGCGCGCGAAAGCGTGACGCGTCGCCTGCATGCCGAGGCAGAGTACACCGGAGCCTACCTGGAGCTTTTTGAACAGATCGTGCGCTACGGCTCTACGACCACCGGCGCCGATCACCCCGTGATGGTGCAAGGCCGCTACGTCATGGCGCCGAGCCCTATCCCGCGTTTCGATAACCCTAAGCTCAACGATGCCGAGAACCTCTTTTTGTTTGGCGCGGGGCGCGAGAAGAAGATCTATGCCGTGCCGCCGCATACCAAGGTCGCATCGCTCGCCTTTGACGATTATCCCTTTGTGCGCGAGGACTTTGAGGGCAAGCGCTGCTGTATCTGCGGGGCGACGGGCGTCTATATGACTCAAACCATCGATCCCGCAACGGGTGAGAAGGCATGGCAGTGCTCCGATACCGATTATTGCGCAGAGCGTCTTGAGGAGGGCGGAAGCGATGAGTAAAGGCACGACGATGCTTCCCGCTACGGTTCATCATGAGTTTAAGGACGAGGCTCCGGTTTTGTCCGTTCGCCATTTGGCCAAGCGTTTTGGTGCCGGTTGCGACTACTGCCGCGACCCGCATGCCAAGCTCGAGCGCAACATCTGCCCCGTGTGCGGTACGGTGCATGCGGTGCGCGACATCTCGCTCGAGGTGCATCACGGCGAGATCTTAGGCATTGTGGGCGAGTCCGGTTCGGGCAAGTCGACGCTTATGCAGTGCCTGTATTTTGACCAGGAGCCCACGGCGGGCGACATGCGCGTCGCTGCATACGACGGGGGCAAGGGCAACTGCTTTGACCTCTCTCGCCAGCAAAAGCGTCTTATTCGCGACGAGATTTTTGGCATGGTTTACCAAAACCCGTACCTGGGCCTGCGCATGAACTTCTCGAGCCTTTCCAAAATCGCCGAGAAACAGATCGCCGCCGGCATTCGCGACGTCTCCTCCATGGTCGATCGTGGTCGCGAGCTGCTTGACCGTGTGAACATCCCTTTGCGTCGTGAGCAGGATCCGCCGCGCGCGTTCTCGGGCGGCATGCAGCAGCGCGTGCAGATCGCCAAGGCGCTTTCCAACCGTCCTCCGCTGCTGTTCTTGGACGAGGTCACCACCGGCTTGGACCTTTCGGTCCAGGCGCGTGTGCTCGACCTCATCTTGTCGCTGCGTCGTGACCTGGGAGTGTCAATGGTCGTGGTAAGCCATGACCTGGGCGTGATTCGCCTGCTTGCAGATCGCACCATCGTCATGCTCGACGGCCAAGTTATCGAGCATGGCTTGACCGACCAGATCATGCAAGACCCTCAACACGCCTACACCCAAGAACTCGTCTATTCGCTTCTTTAGGAGGCTCGCCGATGTACGTCATTCGCAACGGAATCATTGTTCAGCCCGACCGTCTGCTCTTTGGCTACGAGCTTGTGGTCGAAGACGATATGATTGCCGCGATCCAGCGCCAGGGTAAATTCGATGCGGCTGCCGCAGGCGCCGGCGTTATCGATGCCCATGGCGGCTACGTCACGCCCGGTCTTGTGGATATCCATTCCGACTATATCGAGACCGTTATCTCGCCGCGCCCGACGGTGCTCATGGACTTCTCGACGGCGTTGTTCGAGGCCGAGCGCGAGCTCATCGCCCACGGCATCACCACCATGTATCACTCGCTTTCGGCATATGCGCAAGACATCATGGACACCAAGCCGGTCCGGCGCTGGGAGAACACCGAGAAGATCATGGCGCTCATTGCCGGCTGCAAGCGCACCGAGGGGCGCAACGCGCACTTGATTCGCCATCGTCTGCATCTGCGCCTCGAGGTTGATAACGTCAATTTGGTCGAGCAGGTCGAAGGACACCTGCGCTCGGGCGAGGTGGACGAGCTTTCGTTCATGGATCACACCCCCGGCCAGGGCCAGTATCGCGATATCGAGATCTGGCGCAAGAGCGTGCGCAGCGACCATGAGTTGAGTGACGAGGAGGCGGCACAGATTGTCGCCGCTCAGCAGGCGGCGCCCAAGCTCTCCTTTGACCAGCTCAAATACCTTGCCAATGTTGCTTGTGAAAACGGCATCGCGCTGGCGAGCCACGATGACGATTCGATTGAGCATCTCGACCTCATGCGCGAGCTTGGCTGCACGATCTCTGAGTTTCCGGTGAGCCTGGAGGTGGCACGCGCTGCTCGCGAGCGCGGCATGTCGACCGTCATGGGAACGCCCAACATCTTGCTGGGAAAGAGCCACTCGGGCAATCTTTCGGCGCGCGACGCTGTGTCCAACGGCGTGGCGAGCGTGCTGTGCTCCGATTACTATCCCACGGCAATGCTGCAGAGCGCTTTTGCCCTGCACCACGATTTCAAGCTGCCGCTTGAAGAGGCGTTTGCCATGCTTACCATCAATCCGGCGCGCGCCGTGCATGCCGATGACCAGATTGGTAGCCTGGAAGAGGGCAAAAAGGCCGATATCCTGGTGATTCGCGAGGTTGAGGAAGGCCAGCGCACCTACCCCGTGATTACGGCGACGCTTGTGGACGGCCGCGTGGTTTCGCGCATGTGGTATCCGGCGCTGCCGAGCATGTCTGCCCGCTTTGCCACCGACGCCGCGACGATCGCCGAGACGGCCGACCACGTTCCCGCGACTGCGGCGGATACGGACGGATGGGAGGACAAATAATGGGCGATGTGACCGAATTTGTTGAGCCCGAAGCGCGTCCGCTTCTTGCAATCGAGGATCTTTCCAAAGGCTTTACCCTGCACGCCGCCAATCGTCGCGTGCGTGGCTGCGAGCACATTTCGCTGAGCGTGCTGCCGGGCGAGTTCGTAGGTGTTACCGGCCGTTCGGGTTCGGGCAAGTCCACGATCCTCAAGTGCATCTACCGCACAAACCTGCCGGAGAGCGGCCACATCATGTACAATTCCGAGGCCTTTGGTCCGGTCGACCTTGCCACGCTCGATGAACGTCGTGTGATCTATCTGCGCAACTACGAGATTGGCTATGTCTCCCAGTTCCTCGATGCCGTGCCACGTACCACGGCCCGTGAAATCGTGCACGCGAGTGCCGCTGAGGCGTTTGCCGATGAAGATGCGATTGAGGAGGAGACAACGCGCATGCTCGAGCATTTC
>USMR01000031.1 GCA_900555815.1 uncultured Collinsella sp. | reverse complement strand
GGAATCTGAGGGTAAGTCCATTTGGGGAAGGGCGTTCGGATCGTGTGAGTCGAGCGTCCTTTCCCATAGACGAGAAAGTCAACGGCGATGTTTAATCAAAAAAATAAGGTGACACGCGCGGACTATGAGCAGTGGCGTGCCGGACAGGATGAGACGGCGGCTCGCATCGCATCCGACCCCGATAGACTTTTGTTCCATGTGGAGCCTGAGCTTGGCTGGCTCAACGACCCCAATGGTTTGGTTCAGATTGGTGATACGTATCACATCTATCATCAATACGATCCGTTCGATGCTGCGCATGGCGGTCCAGTGCTTTGGAACCATCTGACGACAAAGGATTTTGTGACGTACGAGAATCACGGCCCCGTGCAGTTCCCCGATTCCAATTTGGATTCGAGTGGAGCGTATTCTGGTTCTGCCTTTGTACGTGATGGCAAGATTCACTACTTCTATACCGGCAACGTTAAGCATTTTGACCGTGATGATTACGACTACGTGTTGACGGGCCGTGAGCAAAACCAAATTCATATGGTTGCCGAGAATCCCGACGAATTGGGCGAGAAGCGCATAGCTGTTGGGCCGGTCGATTACCCCGACGATATCGGTACGCACGTGCGCGACCCCAAGATCCTTGAACACGACGGTATCTACTACATGGTTCTCGGCGCTCGTACGAAAGACGATCGCGGGTGCGTGCTTGTCTATACCTCGCGTGATCTAGAGGACTGGGGCTATGCGACGCGCATTGAGCTGGGCGAGAAGTTTGGCTTTATGTGGGAGTGTCCTGATCTGTTTGAGCTCGATGGCGAGCTTATTCTCGTTTGCTGTCCGCAGGGCGTGCCCGCCGATGGCTGGCGTTACCGCAATCCGCATCAGTGCGTGTGGTTCTCCATCGAGGCCGATTGGGGGGCGCCGAGCTTTAAGATCGTCGGCCAGGGCATGCCTCCGATGGTTGATGCCGGTTTTGATTTCTATGCCCCGCAGTCCTTTGAGGACGCTGCGGGTCGGCGTTTGATGATCGGATGGTCGGGTTGCCCCGATGCGACGACAGAAAGCCCGACGGTGGCGCGCGGGTGGCAGTGCGCGCTGACGGTGCCGAGAGAGCTGAGCATGCGCGGCGGCAAGCTCTGCCAGTGGCCGGCGCACGAGATTGAGAGGATGCGCGGCGATTGCGTTCGTGCTGTAGGCGGTGAGACCGTTGAGGAGCCGGGACGCCTGTTTGATGTCGTGGTTTCCTGTGAGGGAGCCAAGATGATCGAGCTCGAAATCCGCAAGGGTGTCTTTGTGCGTTATACGGACGGGATGCTTACCCTCGATATGGGCGACGAAGGCTATGGACGCGACCAGAGGTCGATCGAGCTCGGCGAACTTCGCGACCTGCGCGTGCTTTCGGACACTACGATGGTCGAGATTTTTGCCAACGGTGGCGAGGCGGCACTTACGAGCCGTACCTATTCGCCGGCGGTTCCGGCGATGGAGCTGCACGCCGAGGGTGCGGCGTCGATGGATTTCTACCGCCTCGCTCATTAACCGTGCATGGAGCACGATTGGACTTGTTGGGCGGAATGTGTCGCAGTTGCCGCGGCCAGCTACCGCTTATCGCGTATAGCGACCGTTTGCGGAATAAGTAACACTCCTTAATAAACCGTGTAGAATCTCAAATAAGCACGGAGTTTTCCAGGGAGACGCTGTCCTTTGTTGTGTGCAAGGGACGGCGTCTCTTTGGCGCTTGGAGGCCGTTCTACAGCAGGACGGTGGACGTGCGTCATATATTAAAAAACCAACGTCGAGATGGGTCGTGATAAGAATGGGCAAGTACGTAATCGTGGTTGAATCTGGTTCGGATGTGACGCCAGAACTCTGCGAACGCTACGGCATCGTGCGCGTGCCCATGCATGTCACGATTGGCGACGAGACCGTCGAGGATGGCTCGATTGATCCGCTCGAGATTTACTCGCGCTGTAACGAGTTTGGCGTGATGCCCAAGACCAGTGGCTGTTCGCCAGCGGATTTTGCGCATGTGTACGACCGCATCCATGCCGAGCAACCCGACGCGACTATTTTGCATCTTGCATATTCCGAGGCCACGACCTGTTCGCATCAGTCCTCTAAGATTGCGGCCCAGGGGCGCGACTACGTGTTCTCCATGGACACACGCTTTGTCTCGGTGGGCCAGTCGCTCGTTGTCGTCGAGACCGCCAAATACATCGAGGCTCACCCCGATGTCACCGTCGACGAGATCTTTGCATTTACGAACTCCGTCATGGACCGCGTACTGATGGGCTTTGTTCCTACCGACCTTGCCTACCTTAAGGCAGGTGGCCGCTTGTCCAACGTCGCGTTCCTAGGCGCCCATCTGCTCAAGATTAAGCCCTGCATTGAGGTGACGGGCGGCAAGTTCGTGGCGACCAAGAAGTTCCGCGGTTCTATGCTTAAGAGCGCCCGTGCCTTTATTGATCACATGGTAGAGAAGGGCGAGATCGACTACTCGCATATTGGCCTGGCGTATTCGGTGGGTCTTTCCGAGGAGTTGCGCGACGACATGGAAGTCTATGCGCACGACCTGGGCTTTAAGGACATTACCTGGACTCAGGTCGGCGGCGTCATATCGAGCCATTGCGGCCCGACCGCCTTCGGCGCGGTGCTCACGCTCAAGGCGTAAGGCCTGGTGTCTATCGATATCTATTGCCTCGGCGGCGGGTGGGTTGTGATAACCTTCCCGCCGCTTTTGTGTGGGGCCAAATAGAACAACCCAATTGACCGCTAAACCGTTTCACCATCATGCGTATGGGCTAGAATGGCTCTGGCATTTATGTAACTAAAACCAATGAGAGGCAAGGTAGCGCGAATGGCAGAAATGACGCTTGAGGGTGTGGACGCTCGTCCCGAGGACTCTGCGTTTGCCCTTGGCCGCGTGCATTCGATCGAGACGATGGGAACGGTCGACGGACCCGGCATCCGCTTTGTGGTGTTTGTTCAGGGCTGTCCCATGCGCTGCGCGTATTGCCACAATCCCGATACCTGGTCGGTCAACGGCGGCACCATGGTGACCGTCGAACACCTGATGGATGAGTTCCAGAGTAACCACGAGTTCTATCGCAGCGGTGGCATTACGGTGTCCGGCGGCGAGCCGCTCCTGCAGCCCGAGTTTTTGGCCGATCTGTTTCGTGCTATGCATAACAACCCCGATGGCCGTGTACATACCTGCCTAGATAGCTGTGGCTATGCATTTGACCCCAACCACCCCGAGAAGTTCGATGCCGTGCTCAACGAGACCGACATGGTACTGCTCGATATTAAGCATGCCGATCCGGCCGAGCATAAAAAGCTGACCGGTTGCGATCCCGCACGCATTCTGGCGTTTGGCGATGAGCTGGCACGTCGCAAGATTAAGGTTGTTATTCGCCACGTGGTGGTGCCGGGTATCACCGATACGGTGGAGGAGTGCGAGAAGCTCGGTCGCCTCATCGCTCCATGGCACAACGTGGTGGGTTTAGAGATGCTGCCGTATCATACGATGGGTGTCGTCAAGTACGAGCAACTGGGCATTCCCTATAAGCTCGAGGGCGTGCCCCAGATGGATACCGCGCGCATGCCCGAGCTGCGCAACGCCGTCATGACGGGCATGAAAAAGCGCCGCGCGGAACTCAAAAACGCCATCGGCTAGCGAGCCATTTTCGCTCCCCAAGGGCACTCATTGGGGACAGACTTAAATGAGCGCCCCTGGGCACCAAGTTGATTGCCAAAGAGCCCCGTCCCAAAAAGACTGGTCAAGGTTGCGGTGAGATGCGCAACAGAATCGTGCCATTTGGATAAATACGCTTGTGGTTTCTTTAAAGACACCTTAAACGCCGCTGAATATCTTTGGAAAGAAATGCCTGCTCGGTATCATGCTGCTCGTATATAAACGGTAGCAGTCAGGAGACCACGTGCGAAACATCGCATCGCGGGACGAGTATGTGCCGCAGCATGGCAGCAGATATAAGACGAAGGACACGTCTTCGTGTGGCCTTGCCGACACTCGCATCCGCGTGAGGAAGATTGCCGCCATTGGGATGCTAACGTCGGCGGTTATTATCCTCGGAATTACCGCCAAAACCTACGCATCGGAGCGAATGGCACATTCAGATGCGTCAACGGTACAGACGCAAAACAAAAAGGTCTCTGAATCTAAAGTCACCGCAAGTCAAACCCTGTCGACAGCGAACCTCAAGACGGGGCTTTCGAAGGCGGACTTTAACGATATTCCCTCAGGCGATACCGTGCAGACCTTCTCACTGGTTGATGACCAGATCCTCGCCCTGGAGGATGAGAACCTCGCCGCACTCCAGAATGCGCTTGACCAGGCGCAGGAGCTGGGCGATGTGGGCGTGGTGTTTTACGACCTGTCGAGCGGTAAGGGCGTGACGTATAACGCTGATGTCGAGGTGTACGGTGCGAGTAGCTACAAGGCACTCTATGCGTTGTACATCTGCGAATCTCTGGTCGAGACGGGCCAGGTTTCACTCGATGACTTCCTTGGCACCTATGGTGGCTACAACATGGGTTGGCAGACGGTACGCGACTTGATCGCGGCCGCGGTCGTTTATTCAGACAACGATTCGTTTATTGCGTTACGTGCGGCGTTTGACCGTGTCGGTTACGAGGATTGGATTGTCGGTCTTGGCATCGGTTACGATACGGCACTGGATCCGATGAGTGATTTTCCGACCTACTGCCCGCGCACTTCTGCGAGGTTATGGCGTGAGATGAGCGAGTATCTGAGCATGGATACCGAGACTTCACAGTGGTTGTCGGGCCTTCTGACATCAACATCGCGCTCGTTTATTCGCGATGGCATTGCGGACGAGCAGGTTTTGGTGCGCAACAAGGCAGGCTGGATTAGCGAGGATGGTTACTATTCGACATGCGATGCAGGCCTCATCGACATCGATGGCCGTACCTATGTCATGAGCGTCATGACATCGATGCCATGGAGTGACCGTTCGAGCGAGGTTACGGCCGCGATTGCAAAGGCTCTGTTTGATACGCGAGCTGCACTGGCTTAGCGTGTTCGTTTGGCGAGGTCAAACAAAATGCTGGTACCATACCTTGGTTGAGAATTTCGTATAGGTTTGGGGAATGGTATGGCTACCATCGCGATTATCGGTGCGCTCGAAAAAGAGATCATGCAGATTAAGGAAGAGCTGAGCGACGTTTGCGAGGCACGGGAGGCGGGCTTGACCGTTGTGAGCGGTGAGCTCGACGGCCTGACAGTTGTCGCCACAACGGCGGGCATGGGCACGGTGAACGCCGCCGCTGCAACACAGCACCTCATTAGCAAGTATGCTCCGCAGGCTGTTGTGTTTTCGGGCATTGCGGGCGGTTTGAACCCCAAGCTCCATATCGACGACGTGGTCATTGGCAAACGCCTACGCTATCTGGATACCGATACCGCGCTTATCGCCGAGTCCGCACCGGGGCTCGAGGAGTTTGGCTCGACGCCCGCGCTGGTCGATATTGCCGCCGACGTGCTTGCTGGACGTGGGTTTGTTGACGCTTCGAAAAATGCAGTCGCTTCGAACGAGGGCACCAAGCAGTTCCTGGTCGGCACGATTGCCACGGGTAACCGCTTTGTGACGGGCGCCACCATGCGCAACGACGCTATCGAGGCGACGCATGCCGATTGTGTCGGCATGGAGGGCGCGGCAATTGCCCATGTCGCAACCAAAAATGGTGTCGATTGCCTGGTGTTGCGCGCTATCAGCGATAATTGTGACGAGGCGTACGATGCAATTTGCGAGCGAGAGTTCGATCTGTTCGAGTACGCGCGTGTCGCAAGTGACATTACGCTCGATATCGTCCGCCGCATTGCCGCTGCGCAATAGCGCGTCTATTTGTAAGAACCTACGACCAAGGAGTGTCCATGGCCGATTCCATTAACTACCAGCTTGCCAAGTTCGTCGCCAGCTATGGCAAGGTTTCGCAGATTCCCGAGTCCACCTGCCCCGAGGTGAGCTTTGTCGGCCGCTCCAACGTGGGCAAGTCGTCGATTATGAACAAGCTATTTGGCCGCAAGAACCTAGTCAAGGTTTCCAGTACGCCGGGCAAGACGAGCAACATCAACTTCTTTGAGGCCGATGACGTGCATTTCGTGGACCTGCCGGGTTACGGTTTCGCCCGTCGCTCCAAGGCCGAGCGCGACCGCTGGGCCGAGCTTATCGGCGACTTTTTCGACTCCGAGCGCAGCTTTAACTTGGTGGTCTCGCTGGTGGACATTCGTCACGACCCCAGCAAGCTCGACCACGACATGATCGACTACCTACAGGGCAACGAGTTCAACTTTATCGTTTGCCTCACCAAAGCCGACAAGCTCAGCCGCACCCAGCAGGCCCGCCAGGCAGCAGCCATCAAAAAGCAGCTCAACGTTCCGGCCGAGAACGTGATCATCACAAGCTCCCAGACCGGCACCGGCATCGATGAGCTTAAGCGCCGCATTGCCGAGGCCTGCCTCTAGTAAGGGCTCTTGGCAAAAGCTTTTGAGCATATCGCCCTAGTGATAGTCAATATTGAACTGTCACTAGGGCGATATCTTGACACCGAGGGAGTCGACATTAGGGATTTGATGGCAGGGAGGGTTGATTTAAATGATCCAAGATTTAACGGATTGTGGGCCGAGCAGGACATACCCCGTCTACTACCTCGAGGATGCAATGAACAACCTCGGCGACTGCTTCGACTATGCCGTGAACGACTATGGAGCGGAAGGGTCCGAGGTCGCTGAACTCTTTTGCCTGAGCGGCGTAGCCCGTGAGTTTGAGCGTGGCAACGCATGGGTCGTATCGGGAAAATCGGGCGTTGAGCTATTCGCGCTTATCGTCGAAAGGTCGGGCTACCAATCAAGGCCGATGCCAAATCGAACCTACCGATTCGAAAAGACACCGGAATATTGGACAGGCTGGATATTGGCATACCTTCAGTGGCGCCTAGGAGAGTCTTTCGAAGACCTGCTGCATGTCGTTCCGTTTGACGCACTGCTCAGTCTGTACTATCCCTGGCACGAAGCCTCGGAGGAACGCGTGGCTCGCCTCGTCTGCGATATGGCGAAAAAAGCGTCCAGGCAAACCAAACTTGCGTTAGCAAGAAAGAAGCTTAAGAAAACCCAACAAGACCTAGCATACGAATCGGGTGTGTCACTCCGCTCAATCCAAATGTACGAGCAGCGTCAGAGAAACATTAATGAAGCTTCGGTAACAAGCGTAAGAGCCATAGCAAAAGCCCTCCACTGCAACATCGAAGATCTCCTAGAGCCAGTCTTCGAATACAAAGAAACCAGTGCAGCCTAAACCAAGCACACAGCCGATGCCCGCCTCTAGGAAGTGCTCCAGCCTAGCAAGAGCCCCTACCAATAAAAAGCCAGATTATCAGCCCGGCGACTTTCCAGAGTGTAGGTCCCTGTAGCCGCCGCCGGCGAAGTTAACATAGGGGAGGCCAGGGGCTTTGCCCCCAAATCTTTCCGCAGGACGGCAGGACCCCCGCCGCACGAAGTGCGCAGTGGGGGTCCTGCCATGTCCGAGGACGATTTGGGGGCAAAGCCCCTGGCCTCCCCGGCGAGTATACGGGACGGCGACTACAGGTATTCGATCTGGGCGCCCTCGGTGTCGCACGTTAGAATATGCGTCTCACACTTGGGGAACTGCTCACGCAGCTTGACCTGCAGGAACTTTGCCACGATGGTGTCGTCGGTGACAGCCATGAGGGTCGAGCCGGAGCCACTGATCCAGATGGTCTTGGCGCCGCCGTTAAGGCAGGTGTCGCGCACGGCGTTGTAGTCGGGGATGAGGCGGCGGCGATAGGGCTCCTGGATGCGGTCGTCGTTGGCGGCGGCAATCAGGTCAAGGTCGCCGGTCTCCAGACCGCGCGTCATGCCGGCGATGCGGCCCATCTGCCACACGGCGGTGGAGAGCGGAATCTCCTGCGGCACGACCTTGCGTGCCTCACTCGTGTGTACCTCGTTAGGTGGAATCACGGTAATAAAACGCAAGCGGTCGC
>USMR01000030.1 GCA_900555815.1 uncultured Collinsella sp. | reverse complement strand
TCATGCTGTCGGTCTTCAGGCCGAGCATGTGCAGGTTGTGGTCAAGGCGGGCTTCCTCTTCGCTGTAGGCGCCGTGCTTCTCGTTGAGCTCCTCAATGCGGCTGCCGTACATCACAGCGGAGTCGGTCAGAACGGTGCAGACGACATCGTCCTCGGTCAGCTCATAGTACTTGGCCATCTTGATGCAGCACAGGACGTTGGCGATGCCGGAGATGCCCAGCCAGGCCATCTTCTCCACTTCCTCGTCGCTCATGCCCAGCTCGTCCTTCATGTAGGTCTTGCCCTCGGGCGTGTTGAACAGGCGCAGCAGCCGCTGGGAATCCTCGTCGTCGATGGCGATGGCCATGTCGGTGTTCTTCACGTTGTGGATCCAGGGGATGTGCTTGTCGCCGATGCCCTCGATGCGGTGGCCGCCGAAGCCGTTGTCCAGAATGGTGGGGCACTGCAGCGCCTCGCCCACGGCCAGCTTCAGGTGGGGATAGCGCTCCTTCAGCAGGTCACCGGCGGACATGGTGCCAGCGGAACCGGAGGTGAAGCAAGCGCCGGCGAAGTTCTGGCCGGGCTTCTTCACGGCCTCGAACAGCTCGGCCAGGGCGTTGCCGGTGACATTGTAGTGCCACAGGGGGTTGCCCATCTCCTCGAACTGGTTGAAGATCATCATGCTGGGATCCTGCTTGAGCTCCCAGGTCTTGTCGAAGATCTCCTTGACGTTGGACTCGCAGCCGGGGGTGGCGATGATCTGACCGGCGATGGACTTCAGCCAGTCGAAGCGCTCCTTGGACATATCCTGGGGCAGGATGGCCACGGACTCGCAGGCCAGCAGCTTGGAGTTGAACGCGCCGCCGCGGCAGTAGTTGCCGGTGGAGGGCCAGACGGCGTGGTGATAGGTGGCGTCGAACTGACCGGTGACCAGGCGGGGGGCCAGGCAGCCGAAGGAGGCGCCCACCTTATGGCAGCCGGTGGGGAACCACTTGCCGGACATGGCGATGATGCGGCAGGGCACGCCGGAGAGCTTGCTGGGGATCTCCACATAGTTGGGCACCGCCTGGAACAGGCCGCCCTGCTCCTTGGCCTCGTTGTGCCAGGAGATACGGAACAGGTTCACGGGGTCCACGTCCCACAGGCCGGTGTGGCTGAGCTTGGCCTTGATCTTCTCGGGGATCAGGTCGGGGTTCTGCATCTGGGCGATGGTGGGGATGATGATGTGGTTCTCCTTAGCCTTCTGGATATTGTGCTCCAGGCCGGTCTTGTTGATGGTCAGATCGATCATGTTTTCTTTTCCTCCTGATTTATTTGTCTCCGTCTTTGTTTGCGTCGATATAAGAATAAAGGGTATATTTGGAAATACCGAAGTATTTTGCCACCTTGTCGCCGGACTTGGTCACCAGGAACGCCCCGGCCTCGTTCAGGAACCGGATGGCCCGGACCTTGTCGTCCTTGTTCATCAGGGCCACGGGCTTGCCCACCAGGGCCACGGACTGCTCGATGAGCTCGTCCAGGACGTGGTTGACATTGATGATGCGCTCCGGCTCCGTCTGCTCCTTGTCCTGGGTGGACAGCAGATCGCCGATGGTGCTCTGGATCATCATCAGCCCCGACACGTCGTAGTTGATGGAGAAGATGGCCGTCACGGCCCCCCGCCGGTTGCGGATATACAGCGTGGAGGACTTGAGGATCTTGCCGTCCGGCGTCCGGGTCAGATAGCACAGGTGGTCCCGGGGGTGCTCGGCCTGGGTCGCCATCTGATCCAGCACCACCTGGGACGCCCCGTCGCCTACCTTCCGGCCGGACACATGGCCGTTTTCAATGTGGACAATGGAGTGGTCCGGATGATTGCTGGACACATCGTGGATCACTACCTCACAGTTGCTGCCGAACTGCGCGGCGATGCCCGCCGCCAGCTGTTTGAGCATTTCCAAACGTTTTTCCTCCATAGCCCACCTCTCCGCAATTTTTCTACACCCCCATGATACCACACTTTTTTCAGAAATCAACGGCTTTCCCAAAAAAATTTTTAGGAATCCAGATTTTTTGTTTGACATCTGCGTTCTCTGTGATATGTTAAAAGCATAGAGAACAAATCTCCCCCCTGTTGAGACAGAAAATAAGGAAAGCAAACGGAGGTAACACCATGAATTTCGAAGCCATCAAGAAGGCCGCACAGGACTATCGTCCCGCTATGGCCAAGTTCCTGCGGGACATGATCGCCATCCCCTCGGAATCCTGCCAGGAAGAGGGCGTCGTCCGCCGCATCGCCCAGGAAATGGAAAGCCTGGGGTATGACAAGGTGGAGTTCGACAAGCTGGGCAACGTCATCGGCTGGATGGGCACCGGCGACAAGATCATCGCCCTGGATTCCCACATTGACACCGTGGGCATCGGCAACATCGAAAACTGGGAGGCCGATCCCTATCAGGGCTATGAAACCGACGAGGTCATCTATGGCCGGGGCGGCTCCGACCAGGAGGGCGGCATGGCCGCCGCCACCTATGGCGCCAAGATCATGAAGGATCTGGACCTGATTCCCCAGGGCTACAGGATCATGGTGGTGGGCTCCGTTCAGGAGGAGGACTGCGACGGTATGTGCTGGCAGTCCATCGTCAATGAATATTTCAACGGCCCCGAGGACGCCCGGAACCAGGTGGAGTTCGTCATCTCCACCGAGCCCACCGACGGCGGCATCTATCGCGGCCATCGCGGCCGGATGGAGATCCGCGTGGACATGCACGGCGTGTCCTGCCACGGCTCCGCCCCCGAGCGCGGCGACAACGCCATCCACAAGATGGCCGAGGTGCTGCTGAACGTCCGCGACCTCAACGAGAATCCCGCCGACGGCTCCACCGAGATCAACGGCCTGGTGAAGATGCTGGATCCCAAGTTCAACCCCGAGCATTATGAGGACGCCCGCTTCCTGGGCCGGGGCACCTGCACCACCAGCCAGATCTTCTACACCTCTCCCTCCCGCTGCGCTGTGGCCGACTCCTGCGCCATCTCCATCGACCGCCGCATGACCGCCGGCGAGACCTGGGAGTCCTGCCTGGACGAGATCCGCAACCTGCCGGCCGCCAAGAAGTACGGAGACGACGTGAAGGTCTCCATGTACATGTACGACCGTCCGTCCTGGACCGGCGAGGTCTACGACACCGAGGCTTACTTCCCCACGTGGATCAACAAGGAGACCGCTCCGCACGTCAAGGCCCTCGTCGACGCCCACAAGGCCATGTTTGGTGACGAGCGCATCGGCTGCGAGCCCAGCATGGACAAGCGCACCGGTCGCCCGCTGTGCGATAAGTGGACCTTCTCCACGAACTGCGTTTCCATCCAGGGCCGTTATGGCATCCCCTGCGTCGGCTTTGGCCCGGGTGCCGAGTCTCAGGCTCACGCTCCCAACGAGGTCACCTACAAGGATGACCTGGTCACCGCTGCCGCCATGTATGTTGCCGCTCTGAACCTCTACGATCCGAGCCAGGCCGATGGCGATGCCACCGTGTTCCGCGCCGGTCTGACCAACAACAAGATCGACTAGTCCCATTCCTTGATCTTGTTGAGCCGGGGGCCGCTCGTGCCCCCGGCATCCCCTGTTGACTTGGGGCCCGCGGTCGTTATCTCCCATGCTTCCTCGACGGTAACGGGTCCTCGTCATGGTGCTCTGCATGTTCTAGCCACACGCGCATGCCGGAGCACATCTACTCATTGCGATCGTTTCATCTTTAGAAAGGATATTTACATGGACGCCAAGTTTACCGAGCTCGTCGAGCAGCTGAACGGCCTCGATTTTAAGGGCATGTACGGCAGCGACTTCCTGCACACCTGGGATAAGACCACCGATGAGCTCAAGGCGCTCTACATCGTCGCCGACGCCCTGCGCGAGCTGCGCGAGAACAACGTCTCGTCCAAGATCTTCGATTCGGGCCTGGCCGTCTCGCTGTTCCGCGACAACTCCACCCGTACGCGCTTCTCCTTCTCTAAGGCCGCCAACCTGCTCGGCCTTGAGCTGCAGGACCTGGACGAGAAGAAGTCCCAGATCGCCCACGGCGAGACCGTCCGCGAGACCGCTACCATGATCTCCTTCATGGCCGATGTCATCGGCATCCGCGATGACATGTACATCGGCAAGGGCGACGCCTACATGGCCGAGGTCTCCGAGTCTGTCCAGCAGGCCTACGAGGATGGCGTCCTGGATCACCGTCCCACGCTCATCTCCCTGCAGTCCGATTCCGACCACCCCACGCAGTCCTCTGCCGACATGCTCTACCTCATCAACGAGTTTGGCGGCCTTGAGAACCTCAAGGGCAAGAAGGTTGCCGTTACCTGGGCTTATTCGCCCTCTTACGGCAAGCCGCTGTCCTGCCCGCAGTCGCTGATCAGCCTGCTGCCTCGCTTTGGCATGGATGTCACCCTGGCCCACCCCGAGGGCTACGACCTCATGCCCGAGGTCGTCGAGCGCGCCAAGGGCTATGCCGCCGAGTCCGGCACCACCTTTAAGCAGGTCAACACCATGGCCGAGGCCTTCGAGGGCGCCGACATCGTGATCCCCAAGAGCTGGGCTCCGTTTGCCGCCATGGAGAAGCGTACCAACCTGTACGCCGAGGGCGACGACGCCGGCATCGCAGCGCTCGAGAAGGAGCTGCTCGCCCAGAACGCCACCCATCAGGACTGGTGCTCCACGACCGCGCTCCTGGAGAAGACTGCCAACGGCCAGGACACCATCTTTATGCACCCGCTGCCCGCCGACATCTCCGGTGTCTCCTGCGAACACGGCGAGGTTAACGCCGACGTCTTCGACATGCACCGCGTGGGCATGTACAAGGAGGCCAGCTACAAGCCGTACGCCATCGCTGCCATGATGTTCCTGCAGAAGGTTGCCGATCCCGCCGCTACCCTCAAGGCCCTCGACGAGCGCAACACCGCCCGTTGGCTCCAGGCCTAAAGCCGGGCTGAGGTAAGCCATGTAAAGGGGGCGCTCTGCCAACTGGCGGGGTGCCCCTATTTTGCATCGCGGGCGTGCGGGATAAGCGCTTTCGATGTGGATGCCCGCGGCGCGAGTTATGGGTACGATGGTTTCAGGGGAGGTATCACCATGAAACTTGGCTGCGTCATTATGGCTGCGGGCGAGGGCAAGCGGTTTGGCTCCAACAAGATGCTCGCCGATATCTATGGCGAGCCGCTGATTGCCCGGACCATCGATTCGGTTCCCCGGGGCTTTGACGTTGTGGTTTCGACGCGTTGGCCCGAGGTCGCCCAGATTTGCGAGGACAAGCATTGCCCGTGCGTGCTGCACGATGGCGAGCTGCGCAGCGAAAGCGTCCGTGCGGGCCTTTCGTGGGGAGTCGAACGCAACTGGAAAGGTTGCCTCTTTTTACCGGGCGACCAGCCGCTCGTGAGTTCGGATTCTTTTGAGGCTATGGTTCGTGCATTTGACGAGCGTGGCCGCAAACATCCGGTGCGTCTTGCGTGTAACGGTGAGCCTTCGAGCCCGGTGCTCTTTCCGGCGGAACTGTTCGATGCACTTATGTGTCTTGAGGGCAAGGACGGCGGGGGCTCGATTCTCAAAGGTCGCGTCGACGTTGCGCTGGTCGAGGCGCGTGCCTACGAGCTGTGGGACGTCGATACCGTCAAGGGACAGCGACGCATAACGGAGCATATTGCCGCCTGCTCGTATTTTGATCGCGTGGCCAACAGTATTAATCAATAAGGAGCAACATGATCATCATCAAAAACGGCGCGCTCGTGACGCCCCAGGGGCTTCGCCGCGCCGATCTTGCCATGGAGGGCGACAAGATCGTGCGGATTGCCGTGGCGATTGAGCCGGGCGAGGACGATACCGTCGAGGACGCCACGGACTGTTGGGTGTTCCCCGGCTTTATCGACGGCCACACGCACATGCAGTGCTGGACCGGCATGGATTGGACAGCCGATAGCTTTGAGACCGGTACGCGCGCGGCTGCCTGCGGCGGTACGACGACCATCGTGGACTACGCGACGGCCGATCGCGGCGTGACCATGCCCGATGCCTTGGCCGAGTGGCATCGCCGCGCCGACGGAACCTGCACGGCCAACTACGCTTTTCATATGGCGCTCGCCGAGTGGAACGAGCGCAACCGCGCCGACCTTTCGGCCATGCGCGAGGCGGGTGTGTCGTCGTTTAAGACTTACTTTGCCTACGACCATCTGCGCCTGGACGATGCCGAGACGCTCGAGGTGCTGGAGGAGCTCAAGCGTATTGGCGGCATGCTGTGCGTGCATTGCGAAAACGGCACGCTGGTGAATGCGCTGCAGAAGTGCGTGTATGAACAGGGGATTCGTGGGCCCGAGGGCCATGCGCTCAGCCGTCCGGATGTGTGCGAGGCCGAGGCCGTGAGTCGCCTGCTGTATCTGGCGCACTTGGCCGGGGACGCTCCGGTCAACGTGGTGCACCTTTCGACCAAGCTGGGGCTCGAGGCCATTCGCGCTGCCAAAGCGCGCGGGCAGAAGAACATCTATGTCGAGACCTGCCCTCAGTATCTGATGCTCGACGATACTTGCTACTTGGAGCAGGGCGAGGACGGCTTTGCGGGTGCCAAGTATGTGATGAGCCCGCCACTGCGCCATGCCGGCGACCGTGCCGCGCTGCGCGAGGCGCTTGTGGCCGGCGAGATCGATACTATTGCGACCGATCATTGCAGCTTTAACCTGCACGGGCAAAAGGACCGCGGACGCGATGATTTCCGCGCGATTCCCAACGGCGGGCCCGGCGTGGAGCATCGTCCCGTCGCGATTGCCACGAGCTTTGAGGGCCAGCTGGGACCCGAGGATCTGTGCCGCTTGATGAGCGAGAACCCGGCGCGCGTCTTTGGCATGTATCCGCGCAAGGGCTGTCTTGCCGAGGGCGCCGATGCCGACGTGTGCGTGTGGGATCCCAAGGCGCCTGGCCGATACGTGCCCCGCTAACGGGGACGACGCCAAATTAGCTACCCCTGGAGGATGGTGGCGATGATGGGGCGGTCGAGAGCTGCCTCGAAGCGGTCGGCCATCGTGGGGTCGCTGAGCGTGTCGACTTGGTTGAGCATGACGCGTGCGGTGCTGAGTCCCAGCGCCTGCATCTCGGCATTGAGCACCTGGGCGACGCGCTCGGGTGTGGCGATGTCGGTGGGCTCGCAGCCGCAGCGCTCGCAGAAGAGCTCGGGGCGGTGGACAACCTCGGCGACGGGCTTGCCCAGCCCCGAGGCGCCGACGATCCAGACGATGTTGGCCGTGCCAGAGGGAATTACCGGCTCCCAGGCGGCGTGCGCCTTGAGCGGGAGTCGCTTGCTGCCATCTGCCTCGGCCAGGACGTAGTCAAAGCGCTGTGCCAGCTCGTTGAGCGGCTCGGCGGGGGCAGAGAGCTTGCCTGTCTCCGGGTCCAAAACGCCCGCCTGGCAGATGCTTCCGTGGCTCATGCCAGCGCATGCCTCGCAGGTGCAGCCGGGAACATGCAGGCCCCCCGGCTTCCAAGGCGCGGCGTCCAGGCGACGGCTCGACCCGTCCCACGGCACGCCGGCGACGGGGAACATGCGCGTGGCGGTACAGAGAAGCACCCTGCCGCCAGCGCGCATAAGCTCAAGGCCGAGTGTCTTTAGCAAGGTCGACTTGCCACCGCTGCCGATAATCGCGGTAATGTCCGGCTCGATCCTGAGCGCCGAGGCAAGATTGCCGCTAACCGTTTCCATCTGTTCACCGCCGTATAATACTGTGATAATAAATAATCATCAGAGTAGCGGTCGAACCGCTTTTGCTCTGCTCAAACCGTAGCACAGGGAGGTGCCCCGGGAATGCTCGTTTATGTTCGCGGCGCCGGCGATATCGCCACGGGTGTCGCTGCCCGTTTGGTGCGCGCCGGCGTGTCGGTCGTCATGGCCGATATCGCGGTTCCCACGTGCATCCGTCGCACAATCAGTTTTTGCGAGGCCATTCGCTTGGGCGAGGTCGAGGTCGAGGGCATTCGCGCCCGCTTGGCGCAGACGCCGGCTGAGGCGCTCGAGATTACCCAAGCGGGGGATGTCGCCGTGGTGG
>USMR01000029.1 GCA_900555815.1 uncultured Collinsella sp. | reverse complement strand
ACTGCCCGCGCCGGGGTTGGACTCCCAGGGAGCTGCAGGAGCGCCCTCCTCTTTGGGGGCAGTTGCAGCGGACTTGGGCGCGGACGCCGCACCCGGCACGTCGAACGGAGGCAGATCGTCCCCGCTCGCATCGCCGGCAAAGCCGCCGACCATGGCGTCGTCGTAGGGCACCTGCTCGGATTCCCACGGCGCGGACTGCGCGACAGACTGAGCCTTGGGGGCAGCCGAGCGCTCGGGCGCACGGGGTGCGGGCTCGGTCGGGAGCTTACCCGTGGCAGGAGCGCCGGCGGGGTTGTCGGAGCGTAGCCAGGGGGCTTTGCCTAGGTCAGACGACTTGGGCGCGGGCGAGGCGGGCTTGGACACGGGTGTCGGAGCAGCCGGTTTGGGCGCCGCGGGCTTAGGCGCCGACGGGGTCGACGCCGCTACCGGTGTCGCTTGCCGCTGCGGCGCGCTGGCGCTCGAGGATGCAGGGGCCGCCGAGGACACGGGTTGCGGGTCCGCAGATGCCGCAGCCCGTGCAGATGGAGAATGCTCCTCATGTTGAGGAGCCGGCGTGCCACCCCCATCCAAGACATAGTCGACGGTACGACGACCGAAGACTGCGCAGACCGTCGGCAGGACCACCGATTGCGTATCGGCGCGACCGAGCATCTTGATGGCAAAGGTCGAGCCCGCGGGGAACGAGACGGTGAGCTTGGAGCCGTCGTCGGCCGTGGCGCGGGCGTTGAGCAAAAGCCCTGCGTAGGAAGCCTGACGCGCCTTGACACGCTCGACGACCTCGGCCCATTTGCGCTGCAGCTCTCCGGCATCCTCGACCGCGGGCGTCTCGGCAGCACCGGCGGCGGCAACCTGGGCGGCATTGTTGGACTGGGGCTTAGGTGCCGGAGCGGTGGCAGGCGCGGGGGCAGCAACGGGCTGAGGCGTCGAAGTCGGCGCAGGCTGAGGTGCAGGCGCTGCAGACTTGGAAGCTGACACGGACGCAGAACGGGGAGCAGGCTGGGCAGCCGGAACAGCAGCGCCGCGGTCCCAAGGCATGCCACCCTGATGCGCGGACGTAGCAGCGGGGGCAGCGGATGCCGCCGGAGCGGCAGCACGGGCGCCCGAAATGAGCGTCGGCTGTTGGGCAGCAGCGGGTACGGATGCTGCAGGCGCGGCGGCCTGAGCAGCGGCCACGCTCGCCGGCACGGCGCCGTTGGCAACCATGGCCTCCAGACGTGCCACGCGCTCGGCCAATGCCTCAATCGTTAAATCGGCCTCGGGACGTGCCAGGCGCGTGCAGGCGATCTCGAGCACCAGGCGCACGTCGCTCGCGCCCCTCATCTCCAGTGCGGCATCGTCGAGCACCGTCAGCACACGGGCCAGGCGGTCGGCAGGATGCTCGCCAAAGGCAGCGGCCTCGGCAGCAAGCGCCTCGGCCTGCTCGGCACCGCCCTCAAACAGCTCGGCACGGGCACCGGCAACGCAGGCAACGTACACGTCACGCACATGCGCTACCAGGTCGCGCGTCAGCTCCAGCAGGTCGTTTCCTTCCTCGACCTGCGCACGGATCAGTCCATAGAGCTCGGCAACATCGCGATCGGCAATGGCGCGGGCAAACTCGCCCAGGATCTGGTCCGAAACCTCGCCCAAAAGCGAGCGGGCATCGTCCGCATGCACGGCGCCGTTGCCAAAAACGCTCAGCTGCTCCAGCGTGGACAACGCGTCGCGCATGCCGCCCTTGGCATGACGTGCCACGATAGCCAGCGCCTCGTCGTCGTAATCGAAGCCCTCCTGCTCGCACACGTATGCCAGGCGATGCTCAATATCCTCATTGCCGATACGATGGAAATCGAAGCGCTGGCAGCGCGAGAGGATGGTCTCCAGAATCTTTTGCGGGTCGGTGGTGCACAGCACAAAGATCACGTGTGCCGGCGGCTCCTCAAGCGTCTTGAGCAGCGCGTTGAACGCCGCCGTCGTGAGCATGTGGACCTCGTCGATGATATAAATCTTGTACTTGCCGCGCACCGGGGCAAAGTTGACGGAGTTGATGATCTCCTCGCGCACGTTGTCCACGCCAGTACGGCTTGCGGCATCGAGCTCGTAGACATCCGGGTGGTTGCCCTCGGCGATGAGCTCGCACTCCTCGCAAGTACCGTCGGGCATGCAGCCGCTTGCACCCTCGGCGCGCGCCGCCTCGGCATTGCGGCACAGCAGCGCCTTGGCCAGAATGCGCGCCATGGTGGTCTTGCCCGTGCCGCGCGGTCCGCAGAATAGGTACGCGTGGGACAGGCGCCCCTCGGTGATGGCGTGCTCGAGCGTCGAGACGATATGCTGCTGGCCCACCACGGAGTCAAAGGTGAGCGGGCGATACTTTCGGTACAACGATTCCATGGGTGCTCCCCCGGGTATACTGAGTCTTGTTGCCGCGGCGGCCATGCGGTCGCACGGCATACTGCATTCCATAATACCCGTACGGCGAGCCCGCCGCGATAGGAGTCCAAAGAGCATGGCAGACGCAGAGAGCAACCTCGTCCCCTCCGAAGCAGCCGACCAGGTCGAGGTCGCGCTCGAGGAGCAGGCCGCAGCCGACGACGGCATCCTGTACCTCAACGAGTACCAGTACGAAAACGACCTGGTCACCGACTTCGCCCGCCTGGTCGCCTCGCCCAGGCGTCGCGGCTCGCTGTATGTCGCCGCGGCAATTGCCGCGCTCATCGGCATCGGCATGCTGGTGGCCGGCGGCAACTGGATCAAGTTTGGCGTCGTCCTGATCGTGTTCGGCGCCTTTTTGGCCTGGTGGAGCAAAAACCTGCACCACACCCTCGCCCGCGACTTTATCGACGCCGTTGAGGCCGACGAGTCCATGGGTGGCCGCTATCGCCGCGTCGCCGCCAACGAGGACGGCCTGATGGTTTGGGGCAAGAGCGGCAAGTCACAGTTCTTCCCGTTTGAAAAGCTCGACCACGTGCTCGACGGCGAGCGCATCTTTGTGGCCATGTTCGCCGACCAGGGCGTGACGATCCCTAAGGACACCTTTGTCCGCGGCGATGCCGAGCAGTTCGGTCCCTTCCTTAAGGCGCGCATCAACAAAAAACTCCGCATCGAGACCAAGAAGAAGAAAATGAAGGCCGAGAAGGCCGCCGCCGAGGCCAAGCAGGGCGACAAGCCCCAGGAGACCAAGCGCAAGCAGAAGAAGAACAAGAAGAAGCGCTAAGGCCAAGCCAGACAGGCAGCCTCGCATCCCGCTATCCTCCCCATGCACCCGAGCGTGCTACACTAGCAGCATCTATGCCACCGCGAACGGCTCGGCTCCGCGCCCGCCACTCGCAAACGAACTTTAAACGCACGAGGGTTGGCCATGCCGCTTTTCTCGCAACATACCGCCCGGTTCTCGCCGGACGTTCCCTTGGAGGGCACCAGCTCTCGCGAGCTGCTCAAGCGGTACCAGCCGCTCGAGACACTTGCGACCGGCGGTTTCGGCTCCATCGAGATCTGCCGCGACACGCACCTGCGCCGCCGCGTCGCCATTAAACGCATCCCCCTTATCAACGGTGCCGGCATGCCCGCCAGCGACATCATGGATGTCCTGCGCGAGGCGCACACCGCCGCCATGCTTCAACATCCCAATATCGTGCAGGTCATCGACTTTACGCACGACACAGCCTATGCCTACCTGGTTATGGAATATGTCGATGGCATGTCGCTGGCCGAGTTTTTGCACCGCGTGGACGGCCACTCACTTACCTTTGACGAGGCCGCGGCCATTGCCGATGCCCTGGGCCAGGCGCTCACCTTCGCCCATAGTAATGGCGTACTCCACCTGGACATTAAGCCCGCCAACGTGCTCATCGACCACTCGGGCAATGTAAAGCTCACCGACTTTGGCATGGCGCGGCTGTCGTCCGCCGGTGGCTTTGGCGGCTCGCGCGGCGGCACCATCGGCTACATGCCGCCCGAGCAGCTCGATATCGAGACCGGCACGGTCGACGAGCGCGCCGATGTCTTTGCCCTCGCCTGTGTGATCTACGAGGGCCTGTGCGGCAGCGCTCCCTTTATGGCGGCCACGCCCGCCGACTCGCTCGACCGCATCATCGGCGGCGCCACCTATCCCAGCGAGCTGATACCACACTTTCCCCCGGGAGCCGAGAGCGCGCTCATGAGCGCGCTCTCCCCCATGCCGCAGGACCGCCCCAACAGCATCGAGGCATTTTGCGACCAGCTCCTTGCCGGTCTGGGCAGCGTGCGCGAAGGCCGTCGCAGCCTGGAGCAAATGGTTGGCGAGCTTTCGGATGACGAGCAGGAGCTCGACGGTATCGAGCCGTCGCACTACGAGGACGACGCCATCGAGGTCGACCCCGCACTTGGCTGGGCGGGCACGCGCTGGAGCCATGCGCGCGACTACACCATGCGCGCTATCTCGGCGCTAACGTGCGGCACCTTTAGCTTTTTGCTGATGCAAACGGCCGGGGTCGCGGCGCTTCCCGGCCTGGTCATTGCGGCTATCGCAATCGGAGCGGCGGCTGGCCTGGCCCCCCAGATTGGCTCGGCCATCTCGGCTGTGGGCTTTTTGGTGCTCATGGCCAACGCCACCATGCAGGCGCAGAGCATCCTGTCGATGTTGCCCGTCGCGGTGATCTTTGCCGCCGCCATGTCCGGTTGGTGGATCGCCTGGGGTCGCACCGAGGCTGCCGCGAGCGCCACGCTCACCTGTGCACTCGCGCTTGGCTGTCTGACCGGCAATACCTTCCTGGCAGCTGGGGTCGCCGCCGGCGTCGCGTCATTTTGGCTCGGCCCGGCAAGCGCCGCCGCGGCAACGGGCATGGGCGCGCTTTTTGCCCGCCTGGCGACAGTCGCGCTTTCAGCCGGAGGCGTGCTGGGGCTCGGTAACGTTGCCGCAGCGCTGGGAGACCCGCTCCTTTGGGCTGCCTTTGGGCTGGCCGCGGCAACTGCCGCAGCGTCATCCGCGCTGCTCAATGCCCATGCCAAGCGTGCCAATCAGGGCTCAAACCTTGCCGCAATCGCCGCCATCGCTGTCACCGGCATCGGCTGCGCAGCGGCGTCCTGTCTTGCACACCATATGGAAATTGCCAGCCTTGCAGCCGCGGTCATCGCCAAGGCGGCGGTTGCGGGAATCTTATCCTCTATAATCGTTGGGATATGCCTATATTTGCTCGGATACCAAAGAACCTATACGGAGAGTGATCTTTCGTGAACTTCCTGAACATCTTCGAGGACCACGTGGCCGGCATCTTCGGTGCCACCCGTGCCCCGTTCTCCTTTAAGAAGCTTGCCAAGCAGGCCGCTCGCGACATGGAGGATCAGACTCTGGTGATCAACGGCGTCAACACGGCGCCGGCACTCTATACCATCCTTATCGCCGCCGACGACGATCCCATGCTCGCCCCGTTCTACCCCGAGCTTTCGCGCGAGGTCCGCGAGTTTGTGAAGGCGCAGGCCGAAAAGCGCCGCTATGTCTTTGTCGGCGAGCCCCTCGTGCGCTTTATGATCGATCCGCAGCTGCGCGCCGGCAAGTTCTCGGTCTTTGCCGAGAACGTCGATGCCCCCACGCTCGGCCGCCTGTACGAAGAAGAGCGCGCCTATCAAAACGGCCTGGGCCAGAACAACTCCGCGGCAAGCCGTGCCGCCAGCGCCCCGCGCGCCGGCCAGCAGCAGTTTGCTGCCCCGCAGCAGCAGCGTCCCGCCGCCATGCCCCAGCAGCAGCCGACGCCTCGCGCCGCCGCTCCCGACCCGCTTGCCGTGGCAGACCCCTTCGCGCCTAGCATCCCCGACCCCGCCGCTCCCATCCCGGTGCCGCAGACCGTCTCGCGTGACGCGCTTGCCGGCATGGGCGGAGCCGCCGCGACCGGTGCCGCCGTGGGCCTAGGCGCCGCAGCCGGCATCGCCTCCAACATGGCGAGCACTCGCGCCCCGCAGCGTCCGCTCGCCCAGCTCGTCGACGTCGTGAGCGGCGAGAGCCATAGCATCACCTCCGCACAGGTGACCATCGGTCGCGAGCGCTCAGTTTCCGACATTGCCCTGCGCGACCCCAACGTGTCGCGCCGCCACGCCCAGCTCACCTTTACGGGCTCGGATTGGTCGATCGAGGATCTCAATTCCACCAACGGCACGCTCGTCAACAACCGCCGCATTACGCGCTGCCCGCTGCGCAACGGCGATCTGCTGACGTTTGGCCTGAGTACCTTTGAATTTAGGGGATAGTCGCTTATGAACATCGATATCGTCCTTTTTGCAGGCCGCATCGTCCTGGTCGCCCTGCTCTATATCTTTCTGTTCGCCGTCATGAAGACCGGCGTGGGACTTGTGCGTGGACAGCGCCGCGACTCGGCTATCTGGACGATCGATGTGGACAAGGGTCCGCGCGGTATCCGCGGCATCCACGTAGACATGCTCGGCCCCGTCATCGTCGGTCGCTCGCCATCTTCGGACATCTGCATCAACGAACCGTTCGTTTCAGCCTCGCACGCGCGCTTTTCGCTGCAGGGCCCGGCGCTCATCATCGAGGACCTCAACTCACTTAACGGCACGCTCGTCAACGGCCGCCAACTCGTGGAGCCCGCGACGCTGCGTGAGGGCGACGAAGTCCAGATTGGCGACGTGGTCATGAAGGTGAACCGTCGATGATCGACGAGGAGAACAAGTCCGCAACTATGACCGAGGCACCGGCCGCCGCCACAGCTGCGCCGGCCCACGCCGCTCCGGCGGGCTCCGCACCCGTGGAGCCCGAGGACACCGTGTTCTCCCTGCCTCTTTCGCATGTAACGCATGATATTTCGGATCTCGCCGATAACGAGGACGAAGAGGATGCCGTAGCGGCGCCCATCGGCGCACATGCTGCGGAACAGCCCACAGCGCCCGAAGCAACCCCGGCGCCGGCTCACTTTGCAGAGCCCGTCGCCGCGGCAATCAACGAGAGCGCTGCGGTGTTTGCGGCACCCGAGCCCGCCGCGCCGGCGTTTCCCATGGCCCCGGCGTCCGAGGTTGCGCCCGCGTCTACGCCGGCGCCCGAGCCTATAGACGTCAGCCCGCAAGACGACGAGTCGACCGCCCGCGTGTCCGAGGAGCCCGACTCCCCGGACACCGGTGATTCCGAATCAAACCCCGTGACCGACACCGTCTCTCCCGGTGACACCGCCGAAATCGACGTTGCCGCCGTTGAGGCCAAGCTCAAAGACCCCGGCTCGACCATGAGCTTTGAGCCCCTGACCGAGGAGCGCATCGAGACCGACTCGACCTATGATGCCGGCACCACCACGCAACTTATGTGGGGCGCCCGCTCCGACGTTGGCTGCGTGCGCCCGCACAATGAGGATTCCTACCTGGTGCAGTCGCCGCTCTTTTGCGTATGCGACGGCATGGGTGGTCACGCTGCCGGCGAGGTAGCCTCTTCCATCGCCGTCGAGACTATTGCCAAGACGGCCCCACAGTCCGCCGACGCAGCACGCCTGGCCGCAGCCGTCGAGGCTGCCAACGCCGCCGTAATCGAGGCGGCCCTGAACGGCCTGGGCAAGCCCGGCATGGGCTGCACAGCCACCTGCGCCTACATCGAAAACGACACGCTCGCCATCGCCCACGTGGGCGACTCTCGCGCCTATCTGCTCCACGAGGGCACGCTCATCCGCGTGACCCGCGACCACTCCTACGTGGAGGAGCTCGTGGACGCCGGCGAGATCACGGCAGACGAGGCTCGCGTCCACCCCAACCGTTCGGTCATCACCCGTGCACTGGGCTCGGACCCCGCCATGTATGCCGACCACTTCACTCTGCATATCGAGGAAGGCGACCGCCTGATCCTGTGCTCCGACGGCCTTTCGAGCATGATTCCCGATAGCGATATCGAGAACATCGCCACGCAGTCCTCAACCGCGCAAATCTGCGTCGACAACCTAGTGGACGCGGCGCTTGCCGCCGGCGGCCACGACAACGTGACCGTAGTAGTCGTTGACCTGGTTGACGATGGCGTTATGCGCGAGGCGCAACGCGTGCGTCGCCGCAACATTACTATCGCCGCCATCCTGGCCCTCGTCTTTGTGCTGGCAGCTGGCATCTGGGCCTACAC
>USMR01000028.1 GCA_900555815.1 uncultured Collinsella sp. | reverse complement strand
CAGTCGCGCAGACGGAACTCGACCTTGCGACGGCCGCAGCCCATGGCCTCGAGGTCGGCCACGATGGCAGCCTCGCCCTCGGAGTGCTTGCCGCCGCGCATGCCGGTGTACTTGCCGGACTGGACGAGTGTGCCCTCAGCAGCGTGGGCGCAATCCCAGTCGACGGTCTCGGCATGGAAGGTATCGATGGTCTCACCGCTGGCCTCGACGGCAGCGCGGTCGTCATCGTCCAGGATGATCGGCACGATGGGCAGGTCGTACTTACGGGCAAACTCAAAGTCGCGCTGGTCGCCGCAGGGAACGGCCATGACGGCGCCGGTGCCGTAGTCGGCAACGACATAATCGGCAACCCACACGGGGACCTTCTCGCCGTTGACGGGGTTCACCACGTAGCGACCGGTAAAGGCACCGTGCTTCTCGAGGGTGCCCTGGGCACGCTCCACGGCAGAGATATGCTTGGAGTCCTCGACGATCTTGGTGACGGCCTCCTCGTACTCCGTGCCCTCGACGAGCTCGTGCAGGCGCGCGTACTCGGGAGCCAGGACAAAGAAGGAGACACCGAAGAGCGTGTCGGCACGCGTGGTGAAGACGGTGATCTTACCCTCGTCGCCCTCGATGGGCTCGCCATCCTGGTCGCACAGGGTAAAGTCGACCTCGGCGCCCTCGGAGCGACCGATCCAGTTGGCCTGCATCTGCTTGACGCGCTCGGGCCAGCCGGGGAGCTTCTCCAAGTCGTCGAGCAGCTCCTGAGAGTACTCGGTAATCTTGTAGTACCACTGCTCAAGGTCGCGCTTCTCGGGCTCGGTGCCGCAGCGCCAGCACTTGCCCTCGGTAACCTGCTCGTTGGCCAGAACGGTCTTACAAGTGGGGCACCAGTTGACCGGGTTCTTCTTGCGATAGACCAGGCCCTTTTCCCACATCTTCTCAAAGATCCACTGACCCCAGCGGTAGTAGTCGGGGCTGCAAGTCTTGACCATGCGATCCAGATCGTAGGAGAAGCCCATGCGCTTCATCGTGGCGAGCGCCTGGTCCATGTTCTTATA
The DNA here is from genome assembly GCA_900555815.1 of uncultured Collinsella sp. GTDB lineage: Bacteria > Actinomycetota > Coriobacteriia > Coriobacteriales > Coriobacteriaceae > Collinsella. The sequence continues at coordinate 7,088 of USMR01000028.1, read as the reverse complement.
CGTCCAGGCGGCAGCCTGCGTGTTGTGCTTGATGGCGGCGTTCTCGGCGGGCAGGCCAAAGGCGTCAAAGCCGATGGGATGCAGCACGTCGTAGCCGCGCATGCGGGCCTGACGGGCCATGGCATCGCCGATGGTATAGTTGCGCGCGTGGCCCATGTGCAGGTCGCCCGACGGATACGGGAACATCTCGAGCACATACTTCTTGGGCTTGCTGTCGTCGGTGTCGACGGCAAAGAGGTTGGAGTCCTCCCAGGCCTTCATCCACTTGGACTCAATGGCCTGCGCGTCGTAGGCAGGGATCTCGTCCTTATGATCTGTGCAATCGCACATATCAGCTCCTTTAATCTTAGCTGGGGTCGGGCGGCTTGGCTTTATTCGCTACTGCGGACAGTCCTGCGCAAGACGAAGAGCACATTAAGTGCTCTTCTTTGCGTGCGGAACTTGTAGCGAACAAAGCCAAGCCGCCCGACCCTAAGGTTAACTTGACTGATGATAGCAAATACGACAAGCGAGATGCCTGCGACTTGCGGGCATCTCGCTTTATCTAAATAACGTGGTTGTGAATCAACCGCTATCTGTTATCCGCCCAAACATGGTCGGGTTTTCCAAGTGCCGCAGATTGCCGTGAAAGAGGAGCGACGCGTACTTTGGTACGCGAGCGACGGTTTGAACGGCAAGGTGCGGTGCTTGGGAAAGCCGCTTATCGATAGGAAACGCTCTGCTGGGAATCCTTGACGACTACGTCGTGGGCGCCGCCTTCGACGATGGAGGTGGAGCTGACCAGCGTTAGGCGCGCCTTTTCCTGGAGCTCGGGGATCGAGAGGGCGCCGCAGTTGCACATCGTGGACTTGACCTTGTAGAGTGTGCCGCCCACGCCGTCCTTGAGGGAACCGGCGTAGGGAACGTAGGAGTCGACGCCCTCGACGAAGCTGAGCTTCGCGGCGCCGCCCAGGTCGTAGCGCTGCCAGTTGCGGGCACGCGCAGAACCCTCGCCCCAGTACTCCTTCATGTACTGACCGTTAACGTTGACGCGCTCGGTCGGGCTCTCGTCAAAGCGAGCGAAGTAGCGGCCCAGCATCATGAAGTCGGCACCCATGGCCAGGGCGAGCGTCATGTGGTAGTCGTAGACGATACCGCCGTCGGAGCACACGGGCACGTAGACACCGGTCTCCTCGTAGTACTCGTCGCGAGCGCGGCAGACGTCGATCAGCGCGGTGGCCTGGCCACGGCCGATACCCTTGGTCTCACGGGTAATGCAGATGGAACCGCCGCCGATACCGACCTTGATGAAGTCGGCACCGCAGTCTGCCAGGAAGCGGAAGCCCTCGGCGTCGACGACGTTACCGGCACCGACCTTGACGTCCTCGCCGTAGTTGGCGCGAATCCACTCGATGGTGCGCTTCTGCCACTCGCTGAAGCCCTCGGAGGAGTCGATGCACAGGACATCGGCACCGGCCTCGATGAGCAGCGGCACGCGCTCGGCATAGTCGCGGGTGTTGATACCTGCGCCGACCATGTAGCGCTTGTCGTTATCGAGCAGCTCGTTGGGGTTGGTCTTGTGGCTGTCGTAGTCCTTGCGGAAGACAATTCCCATTAGGTGATCATTGTCGTCGACGATGGGCAGGGCGTTGAGCTTGTTGTCCCAGATGACGTCGTTGGCAACCTTGAGGCTGATGTTCTTGTCGCCCACGATGAGCTGCTCACGCGGGGTCATGAACTCGGAGACCTTCGTCTGATGGTCATCGCGGCTGGGGCGATAGTCACGGCTGGTGACGATGCCAAGGAGCTTGCCCTTGGGAGTGCCGTCGTCGGTAACCGGCATGGTGGAGTGGCCGGTCTTCTCCTTGAGCTCAATGACCTGCTCCATGGTCATGTCGGGGGTCAGCGTGGAATCGGACTGAACGAAGCCGGCCTTGTGATCCTTGACGGCCTTGACCATGGCGGCCTCGGACTCGGCGCTCTGGGAGCCGTAAATGAAGGACAGGCCACCCTCGGTAGCGAGCGCGACACCCATGTCGACGCCCGAGACGGACTGCATGATGGCGGAAACCATGGGGATGTTCAGGGTGATTGCCGGCTTCTCACCGCGCTTAAAGCGGGTTAGCGGCGTCTTAAGAGAGACGTTGTTGGGGATGCACTGCGAGGACGAGTAACCAGGGACCAGCAGATACTCCGAAAACGTGTGGGACTCACCGGGAAAGAACGTAGCCATGTTTCTCCTTTTTCCATGCGACCGGTCGGCTGCAGGCCTCGTAGGACCCAGCCCAACCTTGGGCGCCCAATACTGGGCAAGTATCTTAACGCACTTTGACTGCTACAATGCATGATTTATAGAAGAGCACACGAGGGTTTGACGCAGGCTTTGCGTTTGCCCAGCAAACACTTTAGCGGGGAGACGCGGAGCGTATGAAGTACAAGACGACGGCAAAGTTGGTCATTCAAGCGTGCGACAAAGATCTGCCGGGCGTGTTTGGTCATGGCTGCGTCTTGCTGCTGCAAGGTATCGCCCGCGAGCACTCGCTCAACCGTGCCGCAAAGAGCATGGGCATGGCATATTCCAAGGCCTGGCGCATTGTGAACGAGGCCGAAGGGCAGCTGGGGTGCAAACTCATCGAGCGCGACGGAGCCCGCGGATCCACGCTCACCCCCGCCGGCGAGCGAGCCATCGAAGTCTACGAAACCCTGCAGGCAGAAATCAACGACATCATCGCCTCCAAAGCCAGCGGCCTCATCGCCAGCATCAACCAAAGTAGCTAATTTGGGACGGGGCTTTTTTAGCTACACAACCCCTTCTCATAAGTTGCGGTGAAATAGGGACTGTTTATGCTGTTAAAGCCGTAAATCAATCCATATTTCACCGCAACTTATTAAATCATCTTAGGGCGTTATCGAGATTAGCAGCTACGACTAGGGGGTTGTCGGTGCCGGCGAAGAGGCGGATGGTGCTCCCCTGCTTGCCGCGTGGGGCCGAAAGGCGAGTCGTCGCGCCGCCGGCGGGCGATGCGCGGAACTCCCCCGGCAAAGCGTCGAACAGCTCACCTGCACTACGCTCGATAAGGTCAAACTCAACTGCCGGACCAAAGCCGTGCTCGAGGATTCCCGTTGCAACCGCATGGTCGGGATGCGAGTTCAGTCCGGGATAGCGCACGTCGCGCACCATCTCATTGGCAGCCAAATACTCGGCCAGTGCACGTGCGCGGTCGAAGTGAGCCTGCATGCGGGCGTCGAGCGAGTCCAGCCCGCGCTCCAATACACCGGCCTCGTCAGCAGGCAAATCAAGCTTGGCCAAGCCACAGTCCTCAAGCAGGGCATGCGCGCACTCAGCCGCGGCATCCACGCGATGGCGCTTGAGCTGCGAGCGCGCGACCGATACGGCAACCAACTTGCGCGGAGCCTCACCGGCGCACACGCGGTCGAGCGCTTCGAGGGACAGCACAGCACCCAAACGCAGCGGATCGCAGCCAACGATGGAAGCCACGGTGTTATCCACCACGAGCAGCGCACGTGCCTCGCGAGCCGCGCGACCCAGAGCGCGGAGATCGGGCACGCGAAGACCAAACCCGCCGATGGAGTTGACGAACCACCAAAGGTGCGGCACCTCGGCATCAAACGAAGCATCAAAGCCCTCAGACGCGGCGGTAAACGCCGCAACCGACGGCTCTTCCACGAGCACAACGTCGCAGGTATCAAAGCCTCGTGCAAACGCTTCGGCAAAGTCATCGGCAAACGCAACCAGGCGATCGCCGGGACGTACAATCCCCAACAGAAGCAGCGCCGCCGGCACATGCGAGGCCGCAACAAGACGCGACTCACGCGCACTGGACCCCAAAGCCCAGGCCCCTTCTAGCTGTTGCACGTTCACACGGCACCGTCCCTTCATAAGCAAAAACCCACGATGCGGGTGTTCCCCGCATCGTGGGCAACGGCTGCAGTATAGCGCCGATATGCGACGACTCGCCTAAATGCTGAGCGTATGGTAGTTTACGTTCGCACCCGGGGCGTCAACGGTCACGCCATAGGCCTCGGGATAGATGCGCGTCGAAAACACGAGCGCGCCATCGTTCACAAACACCTCGACCGACGAGACATCGCCGACAATACGCACGTTACGAACCTCGTCGACGGGCTCCCAGCGCACGGTACGACCGCAACCGGCAGAAGCGCGACCTTCATCGGTAAATCGCATCTCAAAGCGCGCGGGCAGTTCGCCCTCGGCGGACACAAACGCCAGATTCAGCTCGCTATCAACGGTCGCGGTAAACGCGCCGTCGATACCGCCAACAATAACGTCAAAGCAGGTATCGCCGGCAACCTCCAACGAGCCCTCCCCCACACGCACCGAGGCATAATGGCACTCGATCTCACGCGCCGGCTGCTGCAGCACCACGCCGCCGTCACCGGCCGTAAGCTCGCGCGGCACCGTCATGCAGTGCTGCCAGCCGCACACCACGGTGGGTACGTTGCCATAGGTCGGCTCATCGGGCATGCCCATCCAGCCGATCAGAATGTGGCGACCGTCCTCGGCCGTGAACTCCTGCGGAGCATAGAAGTCAAAACCGGCGTCCCACAGGCGGAACTCGCCCAGCTCATAGACACCGTCACCACCGGTAATGTCGCCCGTTACAGGCATGTAGCCAGCAGCGTATACGTTGCCGCGGTCCCAACGACCGCCCTCGAGCCCCTGGGGAGAGAAGGAAAGGAACTTTGCCGGTACGCCGCAATCCGCCTTAAGCTCAAGATACCCCGGGCACTCCCACATAAAGCCGAAACGCTCGGGCGTAGACACACGGCTCTCGAGCTCCCAGTTCAGCATATCCGCCGAACCATACACCAGGATCTCGCCCACATCGCGCCCGGCACCCTCGCCGTGCATCGCGCAAAAACGGCTCTCGACATGCGGACCGTCCACGCGACGACGCGCGCCCAGCACCATGTGGTAACGCCCATCATCATCGCGCCACACCTTGGGGTCACGCACGTGGCAGGTCAAATCCTCGGGATAATCCTCGGACGCCAGCACCACGCGCTTTTGGCTGAACTCCCGACCGGCAAGGCCATCAACGCTCTCGACATAAACAGTATCGGCGCGGCGGCCGGTATTGACGTAGTCGTACGTGCCGTCCGCATCGGGAAGCTTAACGTTGCCCGTATAGAGCACGCGAATGCGACCGTCCTCGGCAAGCGCGGAGCCCGAATACACACCGTGGCAATCGAACGGCTCGTCGGGCAGCAACGGAGCGCCAACATAGTCCCACGTCATAAGGTCGCGGCTCGTCGCATGGCCCCAGGCCTTAACGCCACCCTCGACATCAAACGGCGCATACTGAAAATAGGCATGGAACACGCCGCCTGCCTGGCAAAGACCGTTGGGGTCGTTGAGCCAGCCAGCCGGCGGCATTATATGGAAGCGCTGGCCATACGCGCCATGGCCGCACTCAGAGGCGGCGGCGTCAACAGCGGCGACCAGCTTTGCAAGGTCGCGGCCAAGTGCATTAGACATATCAAAGTCCTAACGGATCGAAAGTAACAAGGCGCCAGAGATCGGCACCAGATACGGGAAACGCCCGCGAGCATACAACCCGCGGGCACCCCCTCAATCAAAAGCTCTTAGGCCTGCTCGGAAGCCTTGGGCTCGTCCTTGTACAGGACAAACGAGACGGCAAAGGAAACCAGCGCGGCGACCGCAAACATGATCGCGTACTGCACGGGCTGGGCCAGGCACAGCAGGATACCAAAGATACCCGTAACACCCGTGCCGGAGGCAGCCAGCGAAGTGAGCGCGCAGACCAGGGCACCGCAACCGCCGCCGATGCAGCCGGCGATGAAGGGCTTAAAGAAGCGCAGGTTCACACCAAAGATGGCAGGCTCGGTAATGCCCATGAAGGCGGACAGGGCCGAAGGAAGCGCCAGACCCTTGATCTTGGCATCGCGGGTCTTAAAGGCAACGGCGAGTGCGGCGCCACCCCGAGCGATGTTGGCAGCACTGGCGATGGGCAGCCAGTAGGTCACGCCGTACTGGGCAAGCTGGCCCAGGTCGATGGCGGTGTACATCTGGTGGATACCGGTAACGACCGTGGGGGCATAGAACAGGCCGACGATAAAGGAACCGATGCCGAAGGGCAGGGTCAGAAGGGCCTGAATCAGACCGAGGATGGCGTTCTCGGCCCAGACAAAGATGGGGCCGACGGCAACGAGAGTCACGAGCACGGTCACGAACACCGAGACAAGCGGAGTCACAAAGAGATCGAACATCTCGGGAACGATCTTGTGCAGGCGCTTCTCGAGGAAGGCGAGAATGGCACAGGCGATGACGATGGGGATCACATGACCCTGATAGCCGACCCACTCAAAGCTGTACACGCCGGGGATGACGGTGACCATGGTCTGCACGCCCTCGGAGGCAACCGTATAGGCGCTCTGCAGCGAGGAGTTGATGAATGCACCACCGACGACGGCGCCCAGATACGGGTTGGCGCCAAAGGCCTTAGCGGCAGAGTAACCGATCAGGATCTGCAGAATGCCAAAAGACGTGCCCGAGACCAGGTCGGCAATCTTATAAATAAAGTTATTGGTGTCGAGCGCGATAAAGCCGTTGGAGGCCATAAAGTTGAGGGCGCTCATAATGCCCAGCAGCAGGCCCGAAGCCACGATGGCGGGGATGATGGGCACAAAGATGTCGCCCAGGGGCTTGATGGCCCGCTGATACCAGGGTGCCTTGGCGGCGGCCGCCTGCTTCACGTCCTCCTTGCTGCCGCCCTCGATGCCGGCCAGCTGGATGAACTCGTCGTATACCTTGTTCACCGGGCCGGTGCCAAAGATGATCTGCAGCTGGCCCTGTGCCTCAAAAACGCCCTTGGCACCCTCGGCGTTTTCCAGCTCCTGCTTGTTGACCTTTGCGTTGTCTGCGATGACCAGACGCAGGCGGGTGGCGCAGTGTGCGGCCGACACGATGTTGTCCTTTCCGCCGATGCAGTCCAGGACCTGTTGTGCTGCGTGTTTGTAATCCATAGTGCACTTCTCCTTTGCTTGATGCTTCCTCTTCCAAAGACCGACCACTGTGCTGTAATCGGTTTCACTGGCATGATTAT
>USMR01000027.1 GCA_900555815.1 uncultured Collinsella sp. | reverse complement strand
TTACTGTACGCGCGAGCGGCTCGCTCGGGTGGGCCATGTGTCCCATTCTGAGGGCCGGATTTGCGCCGTTAAGTGGCAATATGTTCGGGCGCAAAAGAGGGGAGGGCTGGTGCTGTCGGCCCTCCCCGGGTTGGGCGCCCGTTGTTTTAATGGGGCGCATGTGCGCGGGTGCGCGTAGGCGCGTGCGGGTGTCCCGTTACTTGATCTCGATGCTCGAAATCTCGACTTCGCGTGCCTCGGAAACTGCCTCTTCCATGTCATCGGGGAACTCGATGGAGTTGAGGAGCGCCTCGGCTTCTTTCTTGTGCTGGTCGAAGTTCGAGATGAGGACGTAGACGCTTCCCGGCTCAACATCGGTAAAAAGCATGGTTGAGATGCCGCTGTTGTCCTCGTATGTTCCGACGAGCCACGTCCTGCCGTTATACTCGACGGACCCGCCATCCTTCCACTGGAACGTATCCCCCTTCTTTTCCGCCTGGTCGGCGTGGGATTCCTCGGCCGTCAGCGCTTTTTTCCAAACGGGGATAAAGCGATCGGCCGAGGCGTTCTCGTCTTCGGGGAAGGTGAGCTGGACCCTGTCGGCATTCTTGCCGGCAGAGTCGCTTACGCCGACGCCCTCGGGCATCTCGACCTTAAACCAGATGTAGTCGGTCTTCTTGGCGACGGGGGCCTTTTCCTTGCTCTCGCTCTTGGGGGCGCTGCCGCCGCCCGATGCGCTCCCGCCGCAGCCCACAAGGGCGAGCGCGGCAAAGAGGGCGATGCAAAGGGAAAGGATTGATAGGGTCTTTTTCATCATGGTGGCGTCCTCCTTGTCTGCTGATGACATCACGGCGCCGCATGCTGTTGGGGTACTGATTGCGCTGGCGGCGGATGTCTCTGTGTACTGTGCGACTTATGCCTCCGTTCATCGCTTGTGGCCGTTGCGCGGCCGTTCCCCAACGGGTTCCTTACTTATAGATATGCCCCAGCTTGTGCTGCTCGGGAGTCTCGAAAGGTGGGCCATGTGTCCCATGTTTGCGTTGACATGGCCTATCGTGTGCCATTGAAATCCGCGATGGCCTGGTGCGCTGACGCTCGCGTACTTATGGGCTATACTTAGCACCATTACGTGTTCGATGCGGTCGGCCGACGTCGGCCGCCCGACCGATATATATGACTTGAAGGTGCGTGTGCGTATGAGCCAAGAGATGATGGATAAAACCTGTCGCGGTTTTGCCGAGGCGCTGGCCGCGCGCGAGCCAGTTCCCGGTGGTGGCAGCGCGAGCGCTTTTGTGGGCGCGCTGGGCGCCTCGCTGTGCGGAATGGTTGCCCGCTACGGTGCGACCAATCCCGCGCTTGCTGATCGTGCGGATGACCTGACGCGTGCGTTTGCCCAGGCAGACGAGTTGGCGCAGGAGCTTGTGGGGCTGGTCGCCGAGGACGTTCGTGCGTACGGCCAGGTGTCCGCTGCGTACGGTATTCCGCGTGAGGACCCGGCCCGACCGGCTGCGATTCAGGATGCGCTGCATGTGGCCGCTATGCCGCCGTATCGCATTATGGATGCCTGCGGGCGCGCACTGGCGCTGCTCGAGGACATGGCCGACAAGGGTTCGCGTCAGCTGCTGTCCGATGTGGCGTGCGGCGCCGTATTCTGCCGCGCCGCCATGCAGGGCGCGAGCTTGACGCTCTTTGCGAACACCACGTCTATGAAGGATCGTGCACGCGCCGAGGAGCTCGAGACGGCGTGTGATGAGTTGCTCGACACATGGTTGCCGCGCGCCGATGCGCTGGCGCGCCGCGCCTCCGACGCTGCAAGAAAGAGGGGATAGCCATGGCTGAGCTACTGAAGGGTGCTCCCGTCGCCCGCGCTTTGACTGAGGAGCTCGCTGCCCGCTGCGCTGCGCTGCGCGAACGCGGTGTTGTTCCGACGCTTGCTATCGTGCGTGTGGGTGAACGCGAGGACGACCTATCCTACGAGCGCGGCGCCCTTAAACGCTGCGAAAAGGTTGGCATCGAGGCGCGTCGCGTGTTGCTTCCTGCCGGTGTTTCGCAAGACGAGCTGTTGACGGCCATCGAGGACATCAATGCCGACCCGGCTGTTCATGGCTGTCTGATGTTTCGCCCGCTGCCCGCCGGCCTTGACGAGAACGCCGTCGCCGCAGCGCTCGATCCCGCCAAGGACGTTGACTCCATGACGCCGGCTTCGCTGCTCACCACGCTTTCGGGGCGCGGCGAGGGTTTTGCCCCCTGCACAGCTGAAGCCGTGCTTGCTTTGCTGGATCATTACGGCGTTGAGCTGGACGGCGCCAAAGTTGCCGTGGTCGGACGCTCACTGGTAATTGGCCGCCCCGTTGCCGCCATGCTTACGGCGCGCAACGCAACCGTGACGACGTGCCATACGCATACGCGCGATCTTGCCGCCGAGTGCTGTGCTGCCGACATTGTGGTTGCCGCCGTTGGACGCGCGCGCACGATTGGCGCAGATGCGGTCCGCGAGGACCAGGCGATTATCGATGTTGGCATTAATTGGGACGAAGCCGCTGGCAAGCTGGTCGGCGACGTCGATTTTGATGCCGCGGAGCCGGTTGTTGGCGCAATCACCCCCGTGCCGGGTGGCGTGGGCGCCGTGACGACAGCAATTCTCGCCAAGCACGTGATCGAGGCGGCTGAGCGCGCGGTAAAATAGGCGTTTGGAGGCTGTTTAGGGGGTTGGTTAGATACCCCGTGGTCAAAAAATGCCAAATATGAGTACTGTTGCCAAGTTAGTCACATATGTTTGAGATCATTTTGGCTCTTTAGCGATAAGTAATATCGTTAAAGAGCCAATTTTATTGGACGTATGGGGAATTACTAGACTCAGTTTTTGGACAGGTGAGGATTCCCGGCGCCCGGAACAGTGCAATTTGCTGCCACTAAATTTGTGACAGTACTCATATTTGGCATTTTTTGACCACGGGGGCTGCCGAGGCCGTGGTTTCGCCCTTTCTGCGCCGAAGCGATACACTGTTGCCGTTTGATTTCTTCGCTCAAGGAGGATGCGCATGCCGTGCACAACGATTCTGGTCGGTAAAAACGCAAGCTACGACGGGTCGACCCTGGTCGCGCGTAACGAGGACTCGTCCAACGGGGTATTTGAGCCCAAGCGCATGCGCGTAGTGCATCCCGACGAGCAGCCGCGCGTCTACACGAGCGTCCTGAGCCACCTGACCGTTGAGCTGCCCGATAACCCCATGCGCTATACGAGCGTCCCCGATGTTGTCCCGGGCCACGGTATCTGGGCCGAGGCCGGTTTCAACGAGCTCAATGTTGGCATGTCCGCAACCGAGACGCTTACCACCAACGAGCGCGTCTGCGGCGCCGATCCGCTCGTGGACTACGTGCCCGCCAAGGGCAACGAGGGTGAGGACGGCTATGTGCCGGCGCAGCCCGGTGGCCTGGGCGAGGAGGACATGGTGACCCTGGTGCTGCCGTATGCCAAGTCCGCCCGCGACGGCGTGCGTATCTTGGGCGACCTGCTCGAGCGCTACGGCACCTACGAGAACAACGGTATCGCCTTTAGCGACGTGGACGAGATCTGGTGGCTCGAGACCATCGGCGGCCACCACTGGATTGCCAAGCGCGTGCCTGACGACGCCTATGTGACCATGCCCAACCAGCTGGGTATCGACAGCTTTGACCTGGATGACGCCGAGGGCGCCCAGACCGACCACATGTGCTCGGCCGACCTGCGCTCCTGGATGGCCGAGTGGCATCTGGACCTGACGCTGGGCGTCGAGGGCGACGGTCCGGCGACGGTCTTTAACCCGCGCGAGGCCTTTGGCTCGCACAGCGACAGCGACCATGTCTACAACACGCCGCGCGCGTGGTACATGCAGCGCTGCCTCAACCCCAGCGACGTGTGGGATGGTCCCGAGGCCGACTTCACGCCCGAGAGCGACGACATCCCTTGGAGCCGCGTGCCCGAGCGCAAGGTGACCATCGAGGACATTAAGTACGTGCTTTCGAGCCACTACCAGGGCACGGAGTACGACTGCTACGGCAGCAAGGGCACGCCCGCCACGCGCGGCGCCTATCGCCCCATCGGCATCAACCGCAACAGCCAGCTCGCCGTGCTGCAGCTGCGTCCCTATGCGCAGCCGGCCTATCGCGCCGTGCAGTGGATGGCCTTTGGCTCCAACTCGTTTAACGCGCTGGTTCCGCTGTACGCCAACGTCGAGACCATGCCCGAGTACTATGCCGACACGCAGGCTCGCGTGACGTCCGAAAACTTCTACTGGGCCAACCGCCTGATCGGCGCCCTGGCCGACGTCCGCTTCCATGAGTGCGGCCGCGCTGTGGAGGACTATCAGGAGAAGGTCGGTGGCATGGGCCACAAGCAGATCCATGACGTCGACGCTGCCGTAGCCGCTCTGCCCGAGGTCGAGGTGCCTGCCGAGCTTGCACGCGCCAACGAGGCCTTTGCCGAGCGTGTTCGCGTGGAGACCGATGCCCTGCTGGGCAAGGTGCTCTACACCACGAGCTGCGCCATGAAGAACTCTTTCGCGATGAACGACAACGTGAGGTAGGGATTTCCCGTCGATCGAATAGCGCTAAAACGCTTTGTCGCTTTCGCTCAATCTTGGGTACAAGAACGCCAATGCAGTTGTTTGTGATTGGAGACAACCATGGTTATGAAACTCGATCAGCTTGTTAACGGCGCCATTAACGTGGGCTTTGGCGCTGCCGCCGTTGCTGTCGAAGGCGGCAAGAAGGTCCTCGACGACCTTAACACCAAAGGCGAGCAGGTCCGCAAGGACACCGCCACCCCCGATATCGCCCGCAGCGTGTCCGACATGTTCGAGCAGGCCGGTGGCACCATCTCCGATCTGACCGAGCGCTTGGGCATACAGGGCGAGACTGCGGCCCAGCGCGTGCTCGACGAGCTCATCCTTGCCCGCGTCCGCGTTATGACCGCCCCTGAGCGCACGGCCTTCCTAGCCCATGTGCGCGACATCGTCGATTCGGTCGAGGACAACGTGACCTCGGTGCCCGTCGAGTCCGTTGAGCCCGACGATGCGAAGGATACCGAAGAGGCCGAGTAGCAGCGCAGATGGCAGATTCCACCACCGATTACAACAATCTAGATCCTTTGGGTGACGAGGCGGCGGTTGTCGATGAGGTCGATGCCGCCGTCTCGGGCGCTCGCAAAAAGCCGCGCGCTGTCGATATGGTGCCCGAAGAGCCCGACGCGATGGCGCCGGACGAGGAATACCAGCTCACGCCGGCGGGTCGTCGCGAACGCATCGGGCAGATTGTTCGCTTGGTCAAAAAGTACCGTGTGTGGGATAACCTCACGCCGGTTCGCTTGCGCCGCCTGCTCGAGGAGCTCGGCCCCATGTTCGTCAAGATGGGGCAGATTCTGGCCAACCGGTCCGAGATTCTGCCGCAGCGCTTTTGCGATGAGCTGCGCCGTCTGCGTTCCGACGTGGAGCCGGTGCCGTACGAGGTAGTGCTCCGCTGCTTGGAAGAGGAATACGGCCTGCGCCTGGGGGAGATGTTCGATGCGATCGACCCCAATCCGCTTGGTAGCGCATCGCTCGCGCAGGTGCACCGCGCTCGTCTGGTGACGGGCGAGGACGTGGCCGTTAAGGTGCAGCGCCCCGGTGCGCAGCAGGTTATGGCACAGGACATCGATATCATCCGCTCGGTGGTGCGTATCGTTTCCAAGTTCGTCAACACCGATCAATTCGTTGATCTGCACGGCGTAGTCGAGGAGTTGTGGACCTCGTTTCGCGAGGAGACCAACTTTTTGGCCGAGGCCAAAAACCTCAACGACTTCTACGAGTTCCATAAGAGCGTTCATGGCGTGACGTGCCCTAAATCCTATCTGGACCTGTGCACCGAGCACGTGGTGGTTATGGACTACGTCGACGGCATTTCGATCGCCGATCCCGAACGCTTGGTGGCCGAGGGCTATGACTTGGAAAAGATCGGTGCCGCGATTGTCGAGGACTACTCGACGCAGGTGCTCGATGACGGTTTTTTCCATGCCGACCCGCATGCGGGAAACATCATTCTCAAGGACGGCATCGTCTACTTTATCGACTTGGGCATGGTCGGACGCATGTCGAGTCACGATCGCGGTATCGTCAAGGATATGATTTTCGCCGTGGCCGAGGGCGACGTGCCCAAGCTCAAGGATTCGCTCATGCGCTTTGCCGGGACGCGCGGCGATTCGGCCGAGCTTGACCATTCGGCCTTTTTGTCCGACTTGGACTTTATTGTTGCCGACTTTGCCGGGCTCGACCTTAAAGACCTGGATATCGGCGAGTTTTTGACTTCCCTGTTAAACCTCGCGCGCAAAAATGACGTTGAGCTGCCGAGCGTGGTGACGATGTTCGCCCGCGGCATGGTGACGCTCGAGGGCCTGTTGACCGAGTACATGCCCAACGTCAACATGATCCAGATCATCCAGACGCACATCAAAAACGAGAAGAGCACCTACGCCCGCATGCGCGAGATGAGCCGCGATCTTGCCGCGAGCAGCTATCGCGCGGCAAAAGGCTCGCTCGAGGCGGCCGAGTATCTGGGCTTGGCTTCGCGTATGCTTACGCGCGGCCAGCTTAAGGTAAACACGCAGATCATGAGCAGCGATAAGGCGCTGCGACAGCTGGGTGGAATTATCGACCGCATGTCGATGGCAATTGTGATCGCCGGTCTGTTTATCGGTTCGTCGGTGGTGTACTACGCGCGTATCGAGCCGGTTGTGTTTGGTATCCCAGTCATTGGCTTTATGGGCTACGTGAGCGCGCTGGTGCTGGCGCTTATGCTGGGCCGCAATATCTGGCTCAACAGTCACGGCGGCAAGCACTAGAGGCTGCGGCCGTCACCGCATTTTCCTATCGCAAACAATAGCTTTTACCTTGGGCTTCGCCTGCGTGCGAGGCCTTTTTGCGTGATACCATTTTGACGGTAATAATCGATGGCCTAGATGGTGGTGCGGAGACGCACGAATGCGCGGTTATCCTGCGCATTTGGGAGAATCGGGGTGCAAGTCCCCGGCTGTACCAGTAACCGTAATTCCTCTTGGCTTGGGATGCTCGCGTCGCAGATCGGACGACGTGCCCGAGTCGTTAAGGTTAAGTCGGATCGCCTCCCGTCTTGCATGCGGCTGCGGCTTTTGCCGCCGGTGTGCATAGGGCTCTGGAGGGAAGGGGGACTCCGATGGGGGAACTCGAGCGCAACATGCGCGATGACGTGGGGCAGTCTCAAGGCAACGCTCCAAGTACAGACAGTAGGAGACAAATGGATATGTTTGAGGACGAGCGTGAGCGCGCCTCGTTGCATCGTCGTGGCGCGATTGCACGCGGTGTAGCCAAGCGCGGCCTGATGGCATTCCTGGCCTTCGCGATGGCCTTTGGCACCACGCCGGCTCAACTGTGGGCCGAGGGCGCCGAGGGCATTGCCGAGGCTGTGGCTCAGGCTGCGACGCCGGGCGAGGGCGCGGGGGCCGCGGACGGTACTGCCGACGGTGTCGTTTCTGAAACCGGCTCTAACGCGAGCGATGCGTCGGCTAACGATGGCACTTCGACGAATGCCGCAGATAGCAACGGCGTAGCGTCGGACGATTCTGCCGCGGTCGAGGCTTTTACTGCTTCGCCGGATTCATCCGAACAGAACGTCAAAAGCGTTGTAGCCGCTTCCGATGAGGCTGAATCTCAGCCTACCGAAGCCACAAGCCAAGAGGTCGCGGCCACGTGCTCCGTCATCGGCACCGACGCCGAGGGCGCCCAGCAGACCTGGGCCGCCGCCCAGCAGATCACGTTGAAGGAGGGCTCGACCGCGGCCGACCTCTCCGAGCAGCTCTTCAAGCAGGCCGGCCTCAAGGCCGACTACGACCCCAACGGCTCCTGGGGCTGGGCGCTCAACTCGATCACGTCGCCCTTCGACTCCGGCCGCACGCTCGCCTACGACTCGGCGACCGGCGCGTACTGGCAGCTGTTTATCAACGGGAGTGCCGCTGCGGTCGGCGCTGGCTACTATGAGCTCAAGGCGGGCGATTCCGCTGTCTGGTGCTACAGCAGGTACGGTGACGCCATGCCTGGTCAGATCTCCGTTTCGATGGAGGTCATTGGCAAGAAGGGCGATAAGCCGCAGCGCTGGACCGATCCTTCGACCCAGACGTTTGTCGAGGGCACGACGATCAAAGAAGCTTCGGCCATCTACT
>USMR01000026.1 GCA_900555815.1 uncultured Collinsella sp. | reverse complement strand
GCCAGGATGATGACGATCGGGCTGACCTTCTTCTTGAGGAGCTTGCAGACCAGCAGGGTCAGGCACACGGCGGCAAGGCCGGGGATGAGCTGATCGAGGTTGGCCTGAAGCGTGGTGACCTTCATCTGATCAAGGGCGGTAGCACCGACGGAGTTGTACATCGTCAGCGCTTCCTTGATACCCTCGGAACCGGAGGGCAGGCTAGCCCAGTCGATAAAGGCGCCAGCAGACTGCTTGACCGTGGAGACGATCGGGGTGAAGGAAATGGACACCCAGCGCTCGACCAGGGCGCCGATGATGAACATACCCAGGATGGAAGCGCCCTCGGTGACCTTGCCCATCAGACCACCGGAGAGGTCCTTGGCGATGGAGGAGCCGACCTTGTAGCCAAACTCCTGCGTGTACCACAGGAAAGCGTAACGGATGATGTTCCACGCGAAGAAGAACAGCAGCGGACCGACGATGCTGCCGGACATGGCCAGGGAAGCGCCCAGAGCGCCCAGAATCGGGCGAAGGGTGAACCAGAAGACGGGGTCGCCGACGCCGGCGAGCGGGCCCATCATACCGACCTTGACGCCCTGAATGGCGACGTCGTCAATCGGGGCACCGTTGGCGCGCTCCTCCTCGAGAGCGAGGGTAACGCCAATGACGGGGGCGGAAACATAGGGGTGGGTGTTATAGAACTCCAGGTGGCGCTTAAGAGCGGCAATCTGATCATCCTTGCTGGTGTAGAGCTTCTTGATCGCAGGGATCATTGCGAAGCACCAGCCGCCGTTCTGCATACGCTCGTAGTTCCACGAGCCCTGAAGGAACTGATGACGGAAGCAAACCTTCTTGCGGTCAGCCTTGGTGAGCTGAATCTTGTTCTCTGCCATATGTATCACTCCCCTCCTACTCGTAATCGTTCAGAATGTCGCCGAGCGGGTCGCCGGAGCCACCGCCCATGCCGCCACCCTGCTTGGCCAGATCCTTAAGGCCAAGGTAGATGAGGGCAAGGGAGATGCCGATGAGACCAAGGGCGATCAGCGTGAGCTGAGGGATGGCAGCAAGGACAAAGCCGAGGACGAAGAACGGCCAGGTCTCCTTGGTGGCCATCATGTTGATGACCATGGCGTAACCGACGGAAGCGACCATGCCGCCGCCGACAGCCATGCCGCCGGACAGCCAGTCGGGCATAGCGTTAAGCGCGTTGGTAACGGCCTCGGCCGGGATGACGCACAGAAGCACTGCCGGGATGGCGATACGAAGGCCCTGCATGAGGATGGCAGCATACTGCCAGCGCTCGATGCCGGAGAAGTCGCCCTTCTCGGCGCAACCGTCCATGGCGTGAGCGATAGCGGTAGCAATGGTACGGCAGATCATGGTCAGGAACAGACCAGCGACCGACAGCGGGACGGCGACGGCGATAGCGGTGGTCACGGCCTTGGCCGAATCGGTGGCGCCACCGTTGAGGGCGAGCACCATGATGATCGAAGAAGCGACCGAGGCCAGAGCGGCGTCAGGCGCGACAGCGGCGCCGACGTTAGCCCAGCCAAGGGCCATCATCTGGAGCGAACCGCCCAGGAGGATGCCCTCCTGAAGGTGACCGGTTACGAGACCGATAAGCGTGCATGCCACGAGCGGCTGATGGAACTGGAACTCATCCAGAATGCCTTCCATACCGGCAAGCAACGCGACAATCGCAACAAGCAGAATAGTGATTGCAGACATGTATCGGACCCTCCTTTACTATGCTTGAGCGGCCAGTTCGGCCTTAGCTTTCTTCAACATGGCGTCGAGATCAACGGAGGAATCCGAAGGAACCTTGCGGACCTCGAACTTGACGCCCTTGGCCTTGAGGGCCTCGAGAGTCTTGACGTCATCATCGCCCATAGCGACGGCGTTGGTGACGACGACCTTGCCCTTGGAGTGAGCCATGGAACCGATGTTGACTTCCTTGATGTCGACACCGGCCTCGATGGCCTTGAGCAGATCCTGCGGGTTCTCAAAGAGCAGCATGGCCTTGGTGTCACCAAAGCGCGTGTCCTTGACGACCTCGGCCATCTTCTTGATGGGCACGACGTTGGCATGGACTCCCGGAGGGGCAGCCTGCTCGATCATGGTCTTGCGGAGCTCGTCGTGAGCAACGCCGTCGGAAACCACGATGATGCGGTTGGGGTTGATCTGCTTGGTCCACGTGGTGGCCACCTGACCATGAAGCAGACGGGTGTCGATACGGACGTGGGCGATCTTGATGTGCCCATCGCCGATGACCGTTCCCGGAGGGATGGCGCCTGCAGGAGCAGCGGCGGCCGCAGCCGGCTTCTTCTCCTCGGGCTCCAGAGACTCGGGCTTGACACGCACGCCAGCCTTAGCCTCAGTCACGAGATGTTTTGCGATCGCATGTGCAGTGTTCTTTGCGTCAAAGCGCTGCGAATATGCCTCGATGAGCATAGGCAGGTTGACACCGGTGACGATAGCCCAGGAATCGTGGCCCTCGATGAGCCCGCTGATCTGGTTGAACGGCGTGCCGCCCCACAGATCAACGAGGAAGAGCACCTGCTCCTGGTCTTCGAAGGAAGCGATTGCTTCCTCGACCTTGGCACGGAAGTCGTCGGGGCCCATGCTCGGCTCGAGCGAGACCACGGCAACAGACGGCTGATCGCCAAAGACCATCGAGCCCGTCTGCTTGATTCCAGCTGCCAAGTCCCCGTGGCTAGCAAGAACAATACTTACCATCACATAACCTCCTTTTTGTCTACGTATTTCCTACACGACATGAAAGGAGTATAGCTGTTTGGTTTGTGGAATTATAGCTAAATCCGCAAAAGGTTGGATTATTTGTTTAAACGTCTAGGTTTGTTACAAGTTGATTACGTTACTGCTTTTTGACTCATTACACGACAAGGCGTCGCTCATCAAGCCATGCATTTTACAGATACAAGCAGGCTGTTCATTAATATCGATTTTAGGCAAGCGCGAATGCGCTTGTACTGCCGCTATTTTGTTTAAACAGACATGGCTTGACTATTTTCGTGACTTATGATTTATGAAACCACTCAAAATAGTTGCGGTGGAATAGTTCTTGTTTAAGAGCCAGAAGGCTGAATTTAGGAACTATTTCACCGCAACTTATAGGGAATCCTAGGCGATGTGGAGGGGGTTGGCGGCGTCGACGGCGTCGGGGACGTCGGAAGGACCGTCGGGGACAGCGTCTGCCGGGTCCTCGTCGGGGGTCTCGATCTGCTTGATCATGACCTCCTGGCCCTGCAGCAGGTATGTCTCGCCGCTACCGCAATGGGGACAGGTCTTGCCGTGCTCGACCGTCGCGTAGTCGCAGCTACACGCCTCGCAATGCGTCACAGCCTCGACGGGCTCCACAACAAGCTCCGCGCCCTGCGCGATGGGCTTTTTATCTACCGCCCAGCGCCAAGCGTCGAGCAGCAAGTCGGGAACGACGCCCGAGACCTCGCCCAGCAGCAACGTCACGCTCGAAACGCGACGCACGCCATTGGCGCGCGCCACGTTCTCGACATCGCGAATGATGTGGTAAACGATCCCCAATTCATGCACTTTTTCTTCCGCCGTTCCCGTTATGGCTACTTACTTGCGACCGAACTTAATCTTGATGGCGCGCTTGAGCGCGTACTTGCCCAGGCTTGGGAGCTTTTGCTCGTATTTGACCATCGTGGAGCACTCGGGGCGGTCGCGATCCAGATGGATGGCGTCAAACGCGCACTTGGTAGTGCACAGGCCGCAGCCGATGCACTTGTTGGGGTCGACGATCGAGGCGCCGCAGCCCAAGCAGCGGGCGGTCTCGGCGCGCACCTGCTCCTCGGTAAAGGTCTCAACATACTCGCTAAACGGCGCAGCCTTCTCGCGTTCGCGGTCCACATGCGCAACCTCGCGGCTCGCGTTGTCGTAGCTCTCGAGCACAACGTCGTTGCGGTCGAGCGCGGTGTAGCGGCGCTGGTTGCGGCCGATGGTGAGCGTGGAGCCCGGCCGCACAAAGCGATGGATGGACACGGCGGCCTCGTGACCGGCGGCGATGGCATCGATGGCAAAGCTCGGACCGGTATAGACGTCGCCGCCCACAAAGATGTCGGGTTCGGCGGTCTGGTAGGTCTGGGGATCGGCAAGAGCTCCCTGGCCGCGGCCAAGCTCCACCTTGGAGCCGGCCAGCAGGTCGTCCCACACAATGGACTGGCCAATCGACATGACGACACGGTCGGCATCGACACGGCGCAGATCGTTCTCGTCGTATTCGGGCGCAAACCGGCCTTCGTCGTCAAAGACACGCGTACAGCGCTTGAAGGTGATGCCACGCACACGACCGGCCTCGTCCAGGTGAACCTCCTTGGGGCCCCAGCCGCAGCTTATGTGCGCGCCGTCCTCAACGGCCTCGCGACGCTCCTCCTCGCTGGCGGGCATCTGGGCCTCGCCCTCCAGACAGAACATCTCAACATGCTCAGAGCCCAGACGGCAGGCGTTGCGGGCAACGTCGATGGCCACGTTGCCGCCGCCCACCACAATGGTGCGGCCGGACAGGGTATCGATCTTGCCGCTGTTAACCTCGCGAAGGAAGTCGACGGCCACGGTCACGTCCTCGGCATCCTCGCCCGGAATACCGGCAAGGCGGCCGCCCTGGCAGCCAATGGCAACGTAGAAGGCCTTAAAGCCCTGCTCGCGCAGCTCGTCGAGCGTCACATCACGACCGACCTCCACGCCATAGCGGAACTCGGCACCCATCAGGCGAATGACCTCGGCCTCGGCCTCGATAACATCCTTCTGCAGCTTAAAGCTGGGAATGCCGTAGGTGAGCATGCCGCCCGGGCGCTCGTTCTTCTCGAACACGACGGGCTTGTAGCCCTTCTCGGCCAGATAGAAAGCGCAGGACAGGCCGGCCGGACCGGCACCGACGATGGCGATCTTCTGGTCGAAGCCGCCGGCACGCGTTGGGGTCACCACGGGCGGGACGTAGCGGGTCGCGGCATCCAGATCGCGCTGGGCGATGAACTTCTTGACCTCGTCGATAGCCACGGCGGCATCCACACGGCCGCGGGTGCAGGCGTCCTCGCAGCGGCGGTTGCACACACGGCCGCAGATAGCGGGCAGCGGGTTCTCGCGCTTAATGAGTGCCAGCGCCTCGTCATAGCGACCCTGAGCCGCGAGCTTCAAATAGCCCTGAACGGCAACGTGCGCGGGGCAAGCCGTCTTGCAGGGCGCGGTGCCGGACTCGTGCGTCTCGATACGGTTATCGTTGCGATAGTTGGGCGACCACTTGGTGTGGTCCCACTTGGTGGCATCGGGCAGCTCCTGGCGCGGATACTCGGGCACCTGTCCGCCGGCCTTTTTGCTGCAGAGCTTCTGGCCGAGCTTGGCGGCGCCGGCCGGGCACACCTCAACGCAGCGACCGCAGGCAACGCACTTGTCCTTCTCGACCTTGGCGACATAGGCCGAGCGCGACAGGTTGGGCGTGTTGAACAGCTGCGAGGTGCGCAGGGCGTAGCACACGTTGACGTTGCAGTTGCAGATGGCGAAGATCTTGTTCTCGCCGTCGATATTGGTGATCTGGTGCACAAAGCCGTTGTCCTCGGCCTGGCGCAGGATGTCGTAAACCTCGTCGCGGGTCACGTAATGCCCGCGGTCGGTCTCGACCACGTAATCGGCCATATCGCCCACGGCAATGCACCAGTCGGCGGGATCGTCGGCGCAGCCCTCACCCATCACGCGACGGCTCGCGCGGCAGCTGCAGGTGCTAGCGGCATATTTGCCATCGTATTTGTCGAGCCAGTGCTCGATATGCTCGATCGGCACCGAGGTGCTCGCGGCGTCGATGGCCTTCTCGACCGGAATGACATGCATGCCGATACCGGCGCCTCCGGGCGGCACCATCGGCGTGGCCTTCGACAGCGGTCCCTTGGACGCCTGCTCAAAGAACTTGGCATAGACCGGGTGCTCCTCGAGCTGGCTCGCGCGCATGTTGAGGAACTCGGCGGAACCCGGCACCAGCATGGGCAGCACCCACTGCTTGGCGCGCTCGGGGTTTTCCCAGTTGTACTCGAGCAGACCCGTGTAGCTCATGTCGTCGAGCATCTTCTCGATATCGGCTTCGGGCATGCCGGTGAGCTTGACCATCTCGGGCAGCGTATAGGGACGGCGCATCTTCATCTTGCAGAGCACTTCGGCCTGCTCGTCGGTTGCGGCCTCGGCAAACGACCAGTACTCGTAGCCCAGCAGCTCATCGCGATGCAGCAGACGGTTGGTGCAGTGCTCGCACAGTTTGACGATGGCCTCGCGCGGATGCTCCGGTATCGGCGGCACGAACTCCGCGCCGATATCGGGCTCGGTAAAGCTAATCCCCGGTCCGTTGAGAATCATGGTTGTCCCTTCTCTTGCCACAGCCCGGCGAGACCGCGGCGCCCCTCTTTTTTTGCAGGCCGGGCATGCCCCATGCCGTTCACCCGCCATTAGTTGACATTGTGTCAAAAATAGTATTGACGAACCGTCAACAATATTCAAGACTGTTAGGCGAACGGTCAGGCAAAAGAGGATGAAAGGCGGCAAAACATGGGCAACAACACAGCAGGTACCTCTGTGGTCGATGCCGTTCCCGCATCCGATAGCGCGGCAAAGCGCCTGACGGGCGACGAGCGCCGTCGCGAGATCCTCGATGCTGTGCGCACCGTAAGCTCCGAGCTAGGCGTGTCCCACCTATCAGTATCGGCCGTGGCCAAGCGAGCCGGCTGCACGCGCTCGCTGTTCTACCACTACTTCGCCGACATGGACGCCGCCGTCACCGCCGTCATGGACGAGGCGATCGACGGCTTTATCTCCGAACTCGAGCAGTGGAATGCCAACCGCACCGTCGGTGATATCGAGAGCGCGCTCGACACCGTCGCCCCGCTCTTTAAGCGCCTGGTCGCCAGCGGCCACGAACTGCCGCACACTCTGACCTCCAACAGCGGCGCGCTCTACGGCGGCTTTTTGCACAACGTGGTCCAACGCGTGGCGCAGTATATCTGCGACACCACCGTGGTGGATTTTGTCGCCCATCATGAGCTACGCATCGACCATGTCTACGAGACGTTCTACACCCTCATCATGGGGTTGTTGATGTATATCCGCACGCACCCCGATGTGCCCGACGAGACAGTCAAGGAAATCATCGCCTCGACACTCCACATCGAGGGCTATACCGCCAAGTATCCGGAGCGCAAGCCCCAGGACTGACGACATTTGGCCAAACTGCCCGCGATCAGAAGAGGGGCCGCGGGCGTGTGAAAGGAGAGCAGCATGCTGTTCGATGTTTGGGGTAGCGATACCCTTATCCACTGGGCCGGCTGGGCCATGGTCTTTATTGGCCTGATCGTGCTCAACGAGGTCGGCCGCCGCACCAAGCTGGGCGCGGCCATCATCTTTGGCGTGGCTCCGCTGGCCATGACCATCTACTGCGTCGCCATCGCCGTGGGCGTCTCACAAGGCGCCGAGTGGGCGCTCACCAACCCCACCCATGTGTACCAGAACAGCTGGTTCCACTACGCCAAGGTATACGCGGCGCTGGCCGGTTGCTGGGGCTTCATTGCCATTAAGTACCAGTGGGGCAAGATCGGCAAGGCGCATTGGTTCCGCGCATGGCCGTTTGTGATCGTCGCCATCAACATCATGATCGCTGTCGTGTCCGACTTTGAGAGCGCCTATCACTTCTTTGTCCTGGGCCAGTCCACCTGGGTCACCTCCGAAGGTGCCACGCAGCTGGCCGGCTGGAACAACGTGTTCAACGGCATCGCCGGTATCATCAACATCTTCTGTATGACCGGTTGGTGGAGCGTCTACGCCTCCGAGGATCAGACCGACATGCTGTGGCCCGATATGACCTGGGTCTACATCATCGCCTACGATATCTGGAACTTCTGCTACACCTACAACTGCCTGCCCACCCACTCCTGGTTCTGCGGCTTTGCGCTGCTGCTGGCGCCCACCGTCGCCGCCTTTATCTGGAACAAGGGCGGCTGGATTCAGAACCGCGCCTTTACGCTGGCCATTTGGTGCATGTTTGCCCAGGTGTTCCCGTACTTCCAGGAGGAGTCCATCTTTGTGACCCACTCCACGCTCGACCCCGGCGCCGCCACCGCGGTCTCGATCGCCGCACTGGTCGCCAACGTCGCCGCAATCATCTACATCGCCTACCGTGCCAAGAAGCTCGGCCGCAATCCCTACAAGCAGGACG
>USMR01000025.1 GCA_900555815.1 uncultured Collinsella sp. | reverse complement strand
GCTCAACCGAGAAACTTTGGAAGAGGAGTACCGCACGCTCTCCGTCGTATCCAATCTAAGGGGTTTTCCCGATGTCTATGGTTTTGGCTACACGGCAGACGGTACCCCGGCGCTGCTCATGGAGTGGGTTGATGGTGTCTCGCTTCTTGATGCACGGCGGGCTCTAAGTGATGGCGCTGAAACCTGCCCCGGTGATATCGTCGCCGCGCTGGGTCTGAGCGTACTCAAGATCATCTTGTCCACGCAATCGCTCGACACGCCCTTTGTCCACCGTGACCTCTCCATGCGCAACATCATGCTGCGTCACGATCGCATCCCGCTCGAGGAGCAGGTGTCGAGCGGCTATTTTGACATCTGCCTGATCGATATGGGCAGCGCCAAGCTCGTTAAGCCCGATTTTTCCTTTACCGTCGACGTCAACGCTTTTCGCGGTGCCACGCCGGCATACGCGGCGCCCGAAATACTCGAGCGCTTTAAGGCCGACCCCGGTGCGCGCGACAATCCCGCCGTCGACATCTATGCGCTGGGAAGCATCCTCTACGAGCTTTATTGCGGACACGCGCCCTTTGAGGCAGAGCTCAGGCGCTCTGGAGACCACGCGCGCCTCAAGCGCACCGTGCAGCCGCAGCCCCTTGCGCCCGCAACTCCCCGCGAGCAGGGCTTGGTCAACGCGATTATGGCTTGTTTGGCAGTCTCGCAAGACGCACGCCCTTCGGCAAATGAACTCGCGGCGCGCCTTGAACCTTTCGCCCGTACGGGTGCCCCGCGAAAGCGCCGGCCCGTGGCAGATGGCGGAAGCACAACCATCCCGGTGGACGCCACCGCCCCCGCAAGCGCAGCAGCTCCAGCCCATGTAACGGCACAGGCGCAGCCCGTGCCTCGACCGACGCCATCCACCGAGACGGTCCGCAGCGCCGAGTCCATGCGTCGCGCGCGCCTTGCCGTCAAACGTCAACGCACGATGGCACTCACGATGGTGATTGCTGCCCTGGTAGCAATCGTGGTTATACTCGTCCTCGCATCTGCCGGCATGCTTTAGCCGGCAGTAAAACCAAAGTCAGCAAATAGACCCATTTGCAAAAAGCGGTGGCGGGCGCAGCTCTCAATAAAGCCGCGCCCGCCACCGTCCCCATGCATCGCACGCTGACAATACGAGGTACTAGGAGATCATAAGCTCAAAGGAATCCGTAATGCGCGTTCCCATGTTAACGGCGCCGTCTCCCGATTCGACTGTGGTATTCAGGTAGTACTTGCCGTTCTTCTTTTTAGGTACACCCGTAACCGTAAGGTCGCAGCCCTCCTCCTCGACGGGAAGCGAGAACTCAAAACCCTTGTTTCTAACAAACGTACCGGTGACGTCCGTGTAGGTGCGATAGTCGTCACCATCGGATTGGGCGACAGTTTTTTCGGCGTTGTAGGTATCGTGGGCATGCAACGTGGCCGAGATGTCTGCAACCACTTCGCCGGAATCGCTGATGCTCTTAAACACAATCACAAGATCGTTTTTGCTCGCGCCGTAGCAAGTATGGCCCCAAGAGTTGCCCGTCTCCTTAAGTGCTCCGCGCCACGTGGTGTTGGCGAAGCTCGTGGGCTTATCGATGTTGAGCTTCGCTGTGCTACCAGAGGTCGTGGTGGTCGACGAGGTCGCGTTGCCCGTCGTGGAAGAGTCCTCGGCATCGGAGCTGGCGTCCTCGCCGTTCTTGCTTGCGGTCTTGAGCTCCGCCTTAGCATCCTTAAGGTCGGACTTTGCCTGATCGAGCTCGTCTTGCGTTTTTGTGAGTTCGTCCTTGGAAGATTCAAGCTGCTTCTTGAGCTTTTGAATCTGCTCCGTATTTTGCGGATGAGCCAAACCATATGAGTAGCCCGCCCAGCCGGTTCCCGCGCACAAGGCGGCAACGACAATAACGCCGGTGGCGATGGCGGGCGCATACGACTTGCCCAGGCGCTTGCGTGCCAGCTTGTACTCGGCCTTGGCCGTCTTGAGGCTCTCGCGGTCCTGCTCGAGCTGCTCTTCCTCACTGAGCGGCGTAGAACCAAAATCGGCATGGCAGGCAGGCTCAGTTTCCACGTCCTCGATCGTAGTGCCAAAGTCTGACAAGGGATCGACTACACGCGTGGCGTCCGAATCGGATTCGGGCACAGCGGGCTCAGACGCGCCGGGTGCCGCCACCGGCTGCTCATCTGCTTTCGAGGCAGCATCCGCCTTAGGCAACTCCACCGTTGCCGCCGTAGCGGCCTCGCCGTCGCGCCAAGAAAAGGCAGGGCTCTGTGACACGGTCTGGGGCGTAGTATAGGGATCTTCGGAAACGGGCGCAGTCGACGAGGGCGCGGCAAGAGGCGATCCACACTCAGAGCAAAAACTAGCGTCATCGGGCAACAATGCACCGCAATAAGGGCATTCCATAGGGCACGACCTCTCAAAATGTGTCGTTTGCAGCCATCCTGCAACTTGGCGTATCTGCCCTATAATGTCTCAATAGTTATGCAAAGCGTTGCGCAACATTTTTCAAGTCGGTACGCTTTGAGCGTAGCCATTTCCTAACATGTTTGCAGTACGTCATTAAAGTTATCTGGGGAGGCAGCCATGGCGGCGGAAACACCGTGCTCGGTCCTCTACAACGACATCCGATCGTTCGGCGGTCTCAAGCATCTCGAGATTGCGCGAATGCTCATTAACGGCAATTCGTATGCAGGCAGTACCCTGCTCGACAAATGCTCTACCAACCGCTCGTACCTCACTCGCTACATCGTCCACCGCGAGCCTGATCAGTGTGCGCCAGGTATCTACAATGACCTTACCGTCTCCACGCTTAACCTTGCCGCCGCCATTAGCAACAAGCTCGGCGGAGGCGACCGCGCCTATCAGGAAATATCCGAGCATTACAGCGGCCCGGCGGCCCAAGGCATGATGTCGATTCTCGCCGATTATGACCTCGACGACCGCCTCTACGCCAACGCCTTGGGGCGTATCAACAGCTCCGATGACCACAGCGCCCGCGAAAAAAGCACGCTCTTCTTGATGCTCTTTGTGGCGACGGGCGCACTTGCCGATCCCGTTCAAGGCGTGGCCACCGTCGAGCGCTTTTGCGACAGCAAGACGGGCGGGCACTTTGGCACCACCGAAACTACCGTCGGACGTGACTTTATGGGCAGCCTGGAGCAGCCGCGCGCCGTCGCCCCCAACCTCGGTCTGCTCAGGACACATGCCGACAACTGCGTCGACATGCAGATCCATCCCCTCACACGCGATCCGCGCGGCACCGTGATTGGTTCTTTGCCCAAAACCTCGCCCAGCATCACCGATGTGGGCGCCGACGCATCGCGCGAACATCTTCGCATTTGGCTTGAGGGTGAGCACTGGTACGCCCAGGGCCTTGGATCGACCAACGGCACGGTGCTCGAATCGGGCGCAGGCGACGGCGATATCGTAATCGAGCCGCCCCGCGACCAACGAGAGCCCGGCAAAGTCTATCCCCCGGTGGAAATCGAAAACAGCGACAGACTTCACTTGGGTCTCTATACAACGTTTCTCGTTATTGTGGACTAGCGCGGGCGGTGATCGAAAGACGGTCATCGCCCGTCTTTCGTCTGCTACCTTCTACGTCGTAAACGACAATACTCAGCGGTATACGTGGGCAGTGCGGCTATCATGGTATTTTACCGATATCCGCACTGCTCGCGTAAACGTGCGGCAACCCATGCCAGACAAAGGAACGCCATGGATACTACCGACAGCGCCTATGGCGACAAACTCATCCGTCTTGACACGTTCGACACCGCCGTGGCGGTCGACCCCAGCGCCGAGGACGACGCCAAGCGTCGGTTTATGACGCTTATTCTCCAGACGACCCACCGCGACAACGGCAACATCGGGCACGTGCTGCGCGCGACCAACACGAGCGGCGAGGTCTTTGCCGTCAAGCTACTCAAGGACAACGCCATCCTTTCCGGCCAAGCCCCCGACCGCTCCGCCGAGCAATCGGCCGCGCATCTGGCCAACACCGCCGCGCTGTTCGAGGAGTACCGTCATCTGTGCACCGTCTCACACCTGCGCGGATTTCCGCGCGTCTATGGCTATGGATCGTGCGAGGACGACCCGCTCATCCTCATGGAGTGGGTCGAGGGAACATCGCTCAAGCAGGCGCTGCCTTTGCTTCCGCACGATGCCTCGGGCGGGCTAACCACCCAGATGGTGGCCGCCGTTGGAAACGCCGTGCTTCGCGCACTCCTGATGACCCAGGGGCTCGTGAATCCGGTCGTCCATCGCGACCTGTCGCCCACCAATATCATGTTCCGTACCACCAGCCGAACGCTCGAGCAACAGATTGCCGATTGCTCCTTTGACCCCTGCCTCATCGACATGGGCTCCGCGACCATGGCCCTCGGCGACGACACGATCACCCGGCGTGCCGACATCTGGCGCTTTGCCACGCCCGCATACGCCGCGCCCGAGATGCTCACGCAGGATATCGAAGGCATCGCGGCCCTTCGCCGCTCGCCCGCGGTCGACGTCTATGCGCTTTCGAGCATTCTGTACCAGCTCTACAGCGGTCGCAAGCCGTTCGATGTGGAGTCGACGGGCGCCGCGGCAACCGGCTCGTTCTACCTCATAAAGACCAAGACCAAGCCGACACCGCTCGAGCCGCGATGCAGTGACGACGAGACGCTCGTCCAAATCATCATGAAAGGCATCTCGGTCGAGCAGTGCGATCGTCCCACCGAACAGCAGATGCTCGAGGTGCTCTCGGCGTTCCTCACCGATGCCGAATCCGAGGGCCGCGAAGGCGCAGGAAACGAGGTCGCGATTGATATCGATTCTGGCACGCACCTTAAGGTCGACGTCGCCGGCGAGCGCGCACGAGAGATCCTGGAGCAGGCCCGGCACGATGCCATGACCCGTCGCCGCTTTATTATCGGTGGCGTTGTCGCGGCCGTTGCGGGGCTTGGCGTTATCGGGGCGGCAACCCATGGCTTTGGCATCCCCGACTACCTGGACGGCGTCCGCGGTTCACTTGACGACTACACCTGGGATCAGCTGCAGGAGATTTCGCTCATGATTAAGGCCGCCGAGACCCGTAGCGAGGCACGCGAGATTGCCAAGCGCTATCATCTGCTCGATGCCGATGGGCATATCCCCTATCCATGCACTAAGCGCGTCACGCTCACCAACGGGCTGCACGTCGGCGCGCAGCTTGTGGGCATCCGCCACGACGAGCTTCTAGACGGTACGGGCAAGGCCGGACTGACGTTTATGTTCGATGCCGGCATTGCCGAGCGCGACGCCGCAGCCCAACCGTTAAGCGCCGGCTGGGCAGATTGCGAGCTGCGGGAATGGCTCGACGGCGATGGCCTTAAGCTGCTGCCCAACGAGTTGCGCGCGCTCATCAAATCTGTCAAAAAGATCTCGAATAACGTTGGCGCTGCCAGAAGCGCATCGTGTCTGAGCGAGCTGCCCGCAACTCTTTGGCTGCCCGCCATGGTCGAGCTGTGCGGTACGCAACCGCCCGAGTCATTTGCCAAGGACTTTCACTACCTGGCAGACATCTACAACGGCGAGGGCAAGGAGTATCAGCTCTTCCGCGAGCTCAAGGTGAGCCCGTATTCCACGAACGAGACGATGGTCCGCCAGTGGAAGGGCAAGGACACCTGCTGGTGGGAGCGCACGGTGAGCCCCGACTCATCGGAGACCGAAGGCACGCTCTATTTGAATCGCGTTGGACACGACGGCGACGTCTTTACGTACGCAACGCCTGCGGACAAGCCAAACAAACGAACCTGTGTGATCCCCGGATTCTGTATCTAGAGAGCGGGCGTCTTGCCGTGACGGGACCCCTCCCCGGCAATTGTCTCGATCTGTAACACTAGCTCGGCAGATACAGGTCTAGATGTTACAGAACGAGACAAACCCCAACCCTGCGAGACAACATCTCAATCTGTAACAGTAAGGGGTCAAAAACCTCTCTAGATGTTACAAATCAAGACATTTGAGTTGACCGCAGACGCTCTGTCTCGATTTGTAACATCTAGCAGGCAAAACGGTCCCCAGATGTTACAGATTGAGACGTTAGGTTGTGGCTCGATGTAATGTCTCGATCTGTAACAGTTAGAGGTCATTTTCCCCGCTAGATGTTACAGGTTGAGATGATTGGTTGGGACGGTCCATCGGCCAACCAACCACCCTCATCTGTAACGAAATGTCATACATTTCTTTCTGTACTGGACACCCCCAGGGGGTATGGGTGTATAGTATCGGCAGGTTAACAATTCCAACACCGAACTACAGAAAGGAGAAGCCATGGCTCAAGATAAGTTCGACGTGGGCGGCATGACATGCGCCGCCTGCCAGGCGCACGTGGACCGTGCCGTGAGCAAGCTCGACGGCGTCCAAAGCGTCGCGGTCAATCTGCTCGCCGGCTCTATGCTGGTGGACTACGACCCTGCGCAGGTCTCCCCCGACGACATCTGCACCGCTGTCGACCGCGCGGGCTACTCGGCCTCGCCCATCAGCACGGGCACCGACGCTGTCCAAAGCGGAAGTGCGCAAGCCAGGTCCGGCGCCGCCCATATGGAGTCGCCGACCAAAAAGTTGGAGGCCGCCGCCTCTGCCATGCGCACCCGCCTCATCGTCTCGATCGTATTCCTCATCCCACTGTTCTACATAGGCATGGGGCACATGCTCGGCTGGCCGCTGCCCGGCATCTTCACCGACCACACCCACAGCATGACGCTCGCGCTCACCGAGCTCGTCCTGCTCATTCCCATCGTCTACGTCAACGACGCGTACTTTATCAACGGGTTTAAATCACTCGCGCACGGCGCGCCTACCATGGACGCCCTTATTGCCGTGGGCGCCACCGCCTCCATCGCCTGGTCGCTCTACGCCATGTTTATCATGGCCGACCAGCTAGCCGCGGGTCAGGTCCACGAGGCCATGATGACGGGCATGGACAATCTGTATTTTGAGAGCGCCGGCACCATCCTGTCGCTCGTCACCGTAGGCAAATACCTCGAGACGCGCAGCAAGTCCAAGACCGGCGGCGCCATCGAGGCGCTCATCGACCTAGCGCCCAAGACCGCGACCGTCGTGGCAGAGGACGGCACCGAGACCACCGTCGACGTCGATGCCATTCTGCCCGGCCAGGTGCTGCGTGTGCGCCCCGGCGAGTCCATCCCTGTCGACGGCGTGGTACTCGAGGGCGCTTCGGCCGTGGACGAAAGTGCACTGACCGGCGAGTCCATCCCCGTGGAGAAGACCGCCGGCGACACCGTCAACGCCGCCACTGTCAACCGCACCGGCTCGTTTACCTTCCGTGCCACACGCGTGGGCGCCGACACGTCGCTCGCCAAGATTATCCAGCTCGTCGAGGACGCCAACGCCACCGAGGCGCCCATCGCCCGCATGGCCGACAAGGTCGCCGGCGTGTTCGTGCCCGTGGTGTTCATGATCTCGGCCGTGACCTTCGTGGTGTGGACGGCACTGACCGGAAGCGTGAACGAAGCGCTCACCTCCGCCGTCGCCGTGCTGGTGATCAGCTGCCCGTGCGCGCTGGGCCTGGCCACGCCCGTCGCCATTATGGTCGGCACCGGCAAGGGCGCCGAAATGGGCATTCTGTTTAAGAGCGCCGAGGCGCTGGAGAACCTACGCAGCGTGGGCACCGTGGTGCTCGACAAGACGGGCACCGTCACCCGCGGCAAGCCGGCTGTGACCGATATCACGGTAGCCACGCGCGCTGACGGCTCGCCCGCCATGAGCGAAAAGGCGTTGCTCAAGCTGGCCGCTGCGCTGGAGCGCTCAAGCGAGCACCCGCTGGCCGAGGCGATTATGGCCGAGTGCGAGGCGCGCGGAATCGTCGCACGCATGGTCGAGGACTTTACCGCCGTGCCCGGGCGAGGCGTTACGGCACGCGAGGGGCAGAATGTCATCGCCGCCGGCAACGTGCGTCTGATGGACGAGCTGGGCGTGAAGGTTCCCGCCGGCCTTGCCGAACAGTTCGCGGCCGAGGGCAAGACGCCGCTGTTCTTTGCCAAGAACAGCGAGCTTGTCGGTACCATCGCCGTGGCGGACGAGGTCAAGGAGACGAGCGCCGAGGCCATCGCCGCACTCCGCAAGCTCGGCGTCGACGTGCGCATGCTCACCGGCGACAACCTCGTGACGGCCGAGGCCATCGCCCGCCGCGTGGGGCTGAGCAGCGAACAGGTCATCGCCGACGTCCTC
>USMR01000024.1 GCA_900555815.1 uncultured Collinsella sp. | reverse complement strand
GATCTGCTTGGCCTGGTCCTTGGACACGCCATACTGCGTGGCCATGGTCTTGTAGTCCGAAGTGCCGATGGAATCCTCGGCGTATTTCTTCATCTCCTTAGAAGAGACGGTGATGCCCTCGTCCTCGGCAGCGTCGAGCAGGATCTTGTTGCGCACGTAGGACAGGATGACGTCGGCAGAGGGAGCGGTGTAGTTGCCATCGCCATCCTTGACGGTGTCGAGGCTGTACTGGCTCTCAATGGCCTCGCGCGCGGTGATGTCGCTCTTCTTGCCGTTGTAGCTGTAGCTTGCCACGGTCGAATCGAGCTGGTCCTCGGTGAGGGTCGCCGAGCCGACGCCCTTGCCGCCAAAACCACCGTTGCCGATAAAGAAGCCGACCACAGCAGCGATCACGACT
This sequence comes from uncultured Collinsella sp., assembly GCA_900555815.1. Classification (GTDB taxonomy): domain Bacteria; phylum Actinomycetota; class Coriobacteriia; order Coriobacteriales; family Coriobacteriaceae; genus Collinsella. The sequence goes on along the minus strand of USMR01000024.1, from coordinate 7,831 downwards.
GCAACCACGAAGGCGGCAATCATCGTCTTCTTGTGCTTGGATGCGCGGTCGCCTTCGTCGGAACCCAGGATATCGTCGTCCTCGTCCTGCTCCTCGGGCATGAGGTTCTCGTCGGCGGCGTCCGCGGCGATCTTTGCCTCCAGGCGAGCGTCCTCCTCCTCGGCGGTCGTGCCGGCGGCAATATGTTCGGCAGACGTGCCGGCGACCAGGTCGATCTTCTCGCCCTCATCACCGTCGGGGCCTTCGCCGCGCTCGATGATCTGGATGCCGTCGATCTCGTCCTTCTCGTCCTTCTTTTGAATCAGACCCATAGTCAGCTACTCCTTATTGGGAATACAATCCCTCATAGAATACGCCCGACAAGGCGCCGGGCGTATTGATTCTTAGGTTATACGCAAACACTTAAGTACTATTTAGGCGTTTGCAGCCTGCATGTCTTAGGCCAGGTGCTCAATAACGGCGTCGGCGAAGGCCTGCGTACCCACCGCACCCTCAAAAGAACCGGTCTGGGCACGACGTACGTCGCCGGTAACCTGCTTACCCTCGTCGAGCGTGGCGGACACGGCGGCGCGGATGCGATTGGCCGCATCGTTCTCGCCCAGATGATCGAGCATCATAGCCGCGGACAGAATCTCAGCCGTGGGGTTGGCGATATCCTGGCCCGCGATATCGGGCGCAGAGCCATGCGTTGCCTCGAAGATGGCGCAATCGGCACCGATGTTGGAACCCGGAGCCATACCCAGGCCACCCACCAGGCCAGCGCACAGGTCGCTGACGATATCGCCGTACAAGTTGGGCAGCACCAGGACATCGAAGTCATTGGGGTTCTGGACCAGACCCATGCAGGTGGCGTCGACGATCTTGTCGTTGAACTCAATATCGGGATAGTTGACGGCCACCTCGCGCGCAACGCGCAGGAACAAGCCGTCGGTCGCCTTCATGATGTTGGCCTTGTGCACGGCCGTCACCTTTTTACGGCCGCAGCGGCGGGCGTACTCAAAGGCGTACTCCACAATGCGGCGGCTCTTGGCGATAGAGATCGGCTTAATTGAGATGGCGGAATCGGCGGCGAAGGTCTTCTGACCCGAGCGCTCGACAAGCTGCGAGAGCTCCTCGACCTCGGCAGCGCCCTCATCGAACTCGATGCCGGCGTAGAGGTCCTCGGTGTTCTCGCGCACGATAACCAGGTCGACGTCGCGGAAACGCGAGCCGTCGCCCGGCTGCGACAGGCAGGGGCGCACGCAGGCGTACAGGTCGAAGTGTTTGCGCAGGGCCACGTTAACGCTGCGGAAACCCGTGCCGACCGGCGTGGTGATGGGGCCCTTGATGGCAACCTTGGTCTCGGCGACCGCATCGAGCACATGCTGGGGCAGCGGCGTGCCAAACTCGTCCATGACGCCGGCGCCGGCCTCCTGGACGTTCCAGTTGATCTGGACACCGGTGGCCTCGACCACGCGGCGCATGGCCTGCGTAATCTCGGGACCGATACCGTCACCGGGAATCAGGACTACATCGTGCGCCATAATCTGTTACTCCTCGTCTTCGGCGTCGTCAGATTTTTTTACGCTAGCACGCTTCTTCTTTTTGGAGAGATCCAGGCCAAAACGTTTAACAAGCATTTCGCAAATCTCGCTCGAACGGGCCTTGAGATAGCTGCCCTTGCCGTTCTCGGCGTCGAACTTAAGGCGCAGGGCGAGCTTCTCGGCGACCTCGGCGTCAATCTCGCCCTGGCCAAACTCGTACAGGCAACCGAGCATGTCGCGATACTCAAGGTCGCCGTGGTAGCACTGGATAGCCTCGTCCAGGATGGGCCAAGCCTCGCGCGAACGCTCGACGCTCGTGGCACCCCACACGCACAGCAGGCGGAAGGCGGCATAGCGCAGCGTGGAGGAAATCTCGTCGAACAGCGCAGTCTCGGCGCCCTCAAAGGCATCGCCCAGCTGCTCGGGACAGGTGGTGGCGAGCGCCGCCAGGGCGTCGAGGGCCTCCCAGCGGGTCTGAGCCTCGGGGCGGTCGAGCGCCTCGATCAGCGCGGGCACGCAGGGCACGACGCGCTGCGGATCGCGCTCGGCAAGCAGGTGCAGCACGCGGGCGGCAAACTGACGGATGCGGCGCGTGGGGCAGCCGAGCTCCTTGACCAGACGGTCGACGGCGTTCTCGTTCTCCTCTGCCAGCTGAAGCTGTGCCAGCTCCTCGTCGGTGAGCTGTTCGTCTTTGTTTTCTGCCATAGTTACCTCTTCTTACTATTTCTTAGCGTGCTTGCCAGCACCCTTGCTGTCATCGGTGACCGAGATAAGCTGTCGGTCGGCAGCGCCATTGCGACGCGCACGGCGGCGCTCCTCGGCGTCGCCCGCATCGGCGGCGGCGCGGTGTGCGTTGTTGTCGTTAAAGACCTCATCGTGCTTGCGCCTTGGGCCGACGGACTCGCCAAAGCTCATCTTAAGACCGGCGATAAAGCCGCCGAGCCAGCCGATCGGCGCAAACTGCACCAGCGGGAACAGCGAAAACACCCAGGTCAGCAGGACGACTGCCGCCGCACCTGCAAAATTGGCGATCCAGTAGTCGCGCTTGGTGATGACGCGCTTTTCGCACGCCCACTGGCCGCACAAAAAGCCGATGTAGATCGCAAAGAGAAAGAGCACCAGCGCAAGCACCACGAACGTCCAGCTCATGGGCGCTACTCCCCGTGATGGTGGCCGCAGCAGCACTCGTGGCCGTCGTCATGGCCGTGGCCGCCGCAGCACTCGTGGTCCTCGCCATGGTGGTGGCCGCAACCGCACTCGTGGTCGTCGCCATGCTCGCCGCAACCGCAGCCTTCCTCGTGAGCGCCATGCTCTTCGGGACGATACTGCGACCAGTCCAGACCGGCGGCAATGGCGTCGGCCTCCTCCTTATAGAGGACCGTGATGGCCTGGGTACCCAGCTTGGCGCCGCCGATGGCGTCGAGCATGTCATAGAGCGTAAAGGCGACGTCGGCGCCGGGCAGCGCGAGCTCGCGATCATCGGCGTAGGCGAGCGCCAGACGCAGGTCCTTAATGAAGTGCTCGACCATAAAGCCGGGCTTGTAGTCGCCGTCGAGCGCCTTGGGCGCCAGGCTCTCCATGGCGCCGGACTTACCGGTGCCGCCCAGGATCATCTGGCGGGTCTTCTCCAGGTCAAGGCCGCTCAACTCGGCAAATGCCATGGCGTCCGCCATGCCAACCATGCAGGCGCCCAGCGACACCTGATTGGCGAGCTTGGCAGCCTGGCCCTTGCCGGCGCCGTCGAAGCAGCAGATGTTGGCCGCAAAGGTGGCAAGGATGTCGCGGACCGGGGCGATGTCGTTCTCGGTAGCGCCCACGATAGCCGTGAGCGTGCCGGCGATAGCACCCGACTCGCCGCCGGTGACGGGGCAGTCAAACGCCATGCGACCAGAAACCTGGGCGGCCTCGGCAATGTCACGGGCGAGCTCGGGCGAGCTCGTGGTGAGATCGATCAGGACCGCACCCGGCTTGGTGCACGCGAGCAGGCCGTCGCCCGCCAGGTAGAGCTCCTCGACCTCGGAGGGATAACCCACCATGGTAAAGATGACGTCGGCGTTCGCCACGGCATCTGCCGGCGTATCGGCCCAGACGGCGCCGCGCTCGATAAGCGCTGCGGCCTTGGACTTGGTGCGGTTGTTGACCGTGACGGGATAGCCGGCATCCAGGATGTGACCGGCGATGGGGGCACCCATGATTCCGGTGCCGATAAATGCGACAGAGAGCTTGTTTGCCATGAAACCTTTCCTTTTGGGTTGGGTGTTGTTACCAGGTTGAATACTCGGTGCCAGCGTTTGGGCTGTGAGTCGAAGGCGATTACGGACGCAGCGCTTGCCTACTGGCCGCGCACGCGGCGGGCGATGCGGTCGGAAAGCGACGCCTTGTCGGCGCGGTTCTTGCCCCAAAACGCGCAGGCCACCATGCCGGGGCCCACGTGCGAGCCGATGGTGGGGCCCACGGAGCTGCGAATGATTGTGACGTCGGCGCAGCCCTCCTCCTTGCGGATGGCGGCTTCGAGCCAGTCGCCGTCCTTCTCGGCATCGGCCGTCATGATGGCGATGGGCATGGTGCGGTCGGGCACGTAGTTCTCGCGGAACGACTTGAGGATGGACTTGAGCGCCTTCTTGCGGCCGCGGTTGACGCCAATCAGCGACAGCGAGCCGGCAAGGTCGTAGGAGAGCTCGGGCTTGACATCGAGCTTTGCCGTGAGCTGCGCCGCCGCGGGCGGAATGCGGCCGCCGGCAGCCAGCGCGTCGAAGCTCTCGAGCGTAAAGTAGCCGTGGACGTAGGTCTTTGCCTCGTTTGCCCAGTCGACCAGCTGCTTGGCGGTGAGTCCCGCCGAGCGCTGGCGCACGGCCTCGAGCGCCAAGAGCGCGCCGGTCGCGCAGGGCAGAGCGTTGTCGACCACGTACAGCTCAAAGTTGGGATACTCGGCGCGCACGGCGTCCGCCGCCTGGCACGCGGAGTTGTAGCTCGACGACAGCGCCGAGGTAAAGCACAGGTAGACCGTGGGCGTGCCCTCTTTGGCGCACTCGGTAAAGAACTCGATATAGCGACCGAGCGACACAGCCGAGGTGGACACGCGGGCACCAGCGCGCATGCGGTCGTAGAACTCCTTGGGTGTGATGCTCGACCAGATGTCATCCGTGCGCTCCTCGCCATCGATAATGAAGGGGAAACCCAGGATATCGACATCAAGGTTCGCGGCGACCTCGGGGCTAAAGTCGCAGCAGGTATCGACGACGATGCGGCAGCGGTCAGAATGGCCGGTAGATGCAGCTCTGTCCATCAAAGCGACTCCTTACGTAAAAAGGCGGCCATCCGCATGGGATGGCCGCCAACCGTTAACTCATGCAAGTTAACGTATTTTACTCGTCAAGTGTTTCGATGCGGGGCTTGATGATGCCATATCCACCATTCTTACGGTGATACACCACATTGATGAGGCCAGTCGTCGCGTTCTCAAACACGTAGAAGTCATGGCCCAGCAGATCGGTCTGCACCAGCGCCTGCTCCTCAGTCATCGGGGTGACATCGATGACCTTCTCGCGGACGAGCAGGTCGTCGTCCTCCTCGGGCAGCAGCAGGTCGGCCAGATCCTCGACGCGCTCGACCGGCGCGACATCCGCTGCGCTGGCACCGCCCTGGCGGTTGTCCACGACCTTGGTCTTGAACTTGCGCAGCTGGCGGGTGACCTTATCGGCGGAGAGGTCGATGGCGGCGTACATATCCGCACCGTGCTCGGCAACGCGAATCACCGAACCGCGGGCACGAACCGTAACCTCGACGATTGCCGGGTTGGGGTTCGAGGGGTTCTTCTCATAGCGAAGTACAACGTCGACCGTCATGGGCTCGATATCGAAAACCTTGAGCGCCTCGCCGATCTTCTCATCCACATGCGCACGCAGAGCATCGGTTACCGTCGTCTTGCGTCCAGAAACCTTGATATCCATACGTGGCTCCAATCTGCCTCGGGGACTTACTGTACTGGCTATGTACCCATTGCCGTGCATTTAATCACGCGGATTCCTAAAGACCCGAATAACGATTGCTTGATACCGCATACCGAAGTCTCGCACTTTTCCGTGGCAAAGTGCGCTATGGGAGGGCGTCGGCGGCTTTGTATTTGGTCCCGAAAATTGGCTTTGACCTGCTGGTTTTATTGGGATGAAAAAGCCGGGCTCCCCCATCGGGGAAGCCCGGCAGTGCGTGTTGAAACCGTGAAGAGGTGTCCTTTCCAACGTATAGGAGACACCACCCCTAGCAATAACTAGCTATTGAGTTTGTTAATGTCATCGTCAGTGATGGTGCCTTCCTGGCTGGACGATTTGTCCTCGGAGGATGCGGTCTCATTGTTGGAATCGAAAGACTCGCTGCCGGAGGACGTGGTCTCACTGGACTCAGAGTCGCCCGGTTGCACGTTAGCGCCCGAAACCGTCTTAGTAGTGAGGTCGTAGGGAATCTGACCGTACCAGACGCAGTGAACCGCCTCGAGCGTACCGTCGACCGTGATGTCGTCGAGGGCATCACTCACGGCACGGCACAGTTCGTCATTGGACGAGAGGCCCGCAACACCAAGCGTCGAGGGCGCCTCGAGCGCACCGACATAGGAGACCTCGCTCATCAGGCGTGCAAGGTAGCCGCCGGCCGTGGAGTCGCAGATCACATAGTCGACCTCGCCGGACTCGAGCGCCTCAAAGCACTCGTTGATGTTGGAGTAGGTCTTTTGGTTGGCGGTGATGCTCTGCTTGGCAAGCGCCTCCTGCGAGGCCGAGGACATCTGGACACCCAAGGTAGACGTGTTAAGGGTATCGGTGGAAACGCTTAGCGACCCACCATCGCTGGTTTTACCGAACACAGAAGCGGCATCGTACAGGCAGGTGCCGAGCGAGCTAACGTCCCCGTCTGTGGAGTTGATCTCGCCGATAAAGATATCGGCCTTTTTGTCGGCGAGCGCGGAACCTGCCGAGGACGCATCGACAAAGGCGACCTTAAGGCCCATGCGGCTTGCGAGGGCGCGGGCGGCGTCGACCGCATACCCCGTGAGCTCGCCGTCGGCGCCCTGCATGGCCTGCGGCGCATCGGAAGTATCGAGGGCGACCGTCAGGGTTCCGGGAGTGACCAGGGCATCGTCCGACACCGCCGGCGTGACGGTCTCGTACTCGATCTGGTCGATCGTGGGAGTCGTGAACGTAGACAGCGGGTTGAACGCGCATCCGCTCAGGCCCAAAACGGCAATGACCGCTGCGGTCCCAGCACCTAACCGAGCCGCGTGCATCAAGCTGCCCCTCACCATGTCCACTACCCTGCCTTCTGTGTCGTATACAATCCGTGCGTTGCGCGGAATATCAGATTGTTCCCACCAGCTGACCTGGTATTTGACCCCACACTTGCGCACCGGGGTGTTTGCTCGGGAGGCCGCAGCCACCTTCACGACTGACCCGCTCGCCCGCGAGGCGGTATTGCCCCAAAGAAAGTAGAACGGACGGTGCGGCTTACATCTAGGACGCGCCATGATCGCGCCGCGCGCACGCGGTCGCTTACGTGGATCCCTTTGACCGCGTCTGTCTTGGACTAGGACGGGCATTTCGTCCGTCCGCAACCACAGCCTGGTAGGAACGAAGCGCATTATAGCTAAGTTCAAGCTAAAGTTTAAGGTTAGGGGCGTCATTCGCATCGCGAGTACAGATTTCGCAGGTCGGAGCGGGCTATTCGTGCCCCCATGAAGCCCGGAGCTCCCCCACGGGGAGCTCCGGGGCACCCTTCTTAGGGTGCCCCGGTCAAAATATGGCAAATATGAGTACTGCTACCAATTTAATAACAGGCACTTTTGGCCTCTCGGACAGATTTTGGGCTTAGTGTCGCCAACCTGATGCTTAGTAATTCTACATTTGTTTATTATCTTTTTACTTTACGCCGACTCCGAGTCCTAAATTCCTTGATTTTGCTGTTACTGATTTAGTGACAGTACTCATATTTGCCATATTTTGGCCAGGGCATATGATCAGCCCTCTATTTCGGCGCGAATTAGACCGGCTTAAGCCCAAAACACGCCCGCAGCGTGTTAAGCAACGCCTCTTGCTTCTTCCTGCGGGCATCGACACGATTCCGGTACCGCTTTCGCATACGCTGGTGCATGCGCCATGCAAGCGCTTCCATCGCTTCCATGTCGCAGAGCATCTCGTTGTTGACCGTCGCAACCTCGATTCCCATAGTAATCAAGCCCGTGTTGCGCTTTTCATCATGGATACGTCCGCCGGCCGCGGATGGGAGGGCGCGGGGAGCCGGGGTGTAGGAGGACTTCGGGCCCG